>JAYVZR010000316.1:0-4210 GCA_043783135.1 Ferruginibacter sp.
CAGATGTATCTACATTAATCACCCAAATGGCTTTACCACTTTATACGCGCATTTAAATGATTTTTATCCGGCACTGGAAAAATATATTACCGAGCAGCAATACAAACTGCAAAGCTGGAAGGTATTTATAGATATCCCTGCTGATTTGTTCACTGTTAAAAAAGGACAATTTATTGCCTATAGTGGCAATACCGGAGGTTCCCAGGGGCCACACACGCATTTTGAAATAAGAAATACAGAAACGGATAAAGTATTAAACCCCTTATTATTTGGCTTCGATCTGACAGATAATGTTCCTCCTGATATTTTGCGTTTAGCAGTGTATGATAGAAATATCAGCACTTATGAGCAAAGCCCAAAATTTTACCCTTTAAAAAAAGTGAATGGTGTGTATACTACTATACCAGCATTGATCATCAGCAATACAGACAAGGTAAGTTTTGCTATTAAAGCATACGACAGGTACACAGGCTCTACCAATAAAAATGGTATTTACCAGGCAATTTTATCAGATAATGAAAAGGTGGTTGTTGGTTTTCAAATAGACAATATCAGTTATGATGAAACAAGGTATGTGAATGCGCATATTGATTACAAATTACATAGTACCGGTGGCCCTTATGTACAACACCTGAGCAGGTTGCCGGGTTATCCTGAAGGGGTTTATAAAGATGTAAGCGGCAACGGCGTTATTAATCTGCATGATGATACGAAGCATCAAATAAAGGTTGAAGTAAAAGATGCCAATGGCAATACTTCTGTTTTAAAATTTGCTGTGCAAAGAGGTTCTATACAACAGCAAAAAAATATGCCGTTACCTTTTGCGGTGTCCCAGCCAAAAGAGTTTAATCCCGGTTTTATAAATGTATTTGAAAATGATAAGATAAGTTTTTATTTGCCCGAAATAAGTTTGTATGATTCCATCAGGTTTAAGTATAACGAAATAATTCCTGCAACAGGTTTTTCTGTTTACCAGTTACACAATACCACCGTTCCATTGCAGACAAAATTTGTTTTAAAAATAAAAAATACCCCCACTGCTTTTCCGGATAAAATAGTGATGCACCGTTTTGCCAACGGCAAAAATGATTATGCAAAAGCTGTTAACGAAAATGGCTGGTACAAAGCAAGCTTCAGGGAATTTGGCAATTTTCAATTAATGGAAGATACCCTGCCACCTACTATTAAACCCATTGGTTTTAAAGAAGGCATGCGGATTGGTAAACTAAACCGCCTGGCATTTGTTATTATTGACAATACAGAAGAAATAACCAATTTTAATGCTGAGCTTGATGGCAAGTGGTTACGTTTTAGCAATGATAAGGGCAAAACATTTATTTATAAATTTGATGCACATTGCCCGGCCGGTAAGCATGAATTAAAACTAACAGCAACAGATTGTGTGGGTAATACTACAGTTAAAATATATCATTTTACAAGATAAAAGAGATTTTACAAACGCCAGAAAATGGCAGCATAAAAAATTAAAAAATGGCAATACCAGCAGAAGGTAAAAAAGCACCGGCATTTACGGCACTTGATCAAAACGGTAAAAAAATTACGCTTGATTTATTTAAAGGAAAAAGAGTAGTGCTGTATTTTTATCCGGAAGATGGCACGCCAACCTGTACAGACCAGGCCTGTAACCTCAGGGACAATTTTGGCGCATTAAAAAAAGAAGGGATCGTAGTGCTGGGTGTTAGCCCGGATGCAGTAGAAAAGCATAAAAAATTTGAAACAAAATTTGGTCTCCCTTTCACCTTACTGGCTGATCCAAATCACATTATAATTGATAATTATGGGGTGTGGGGTCCTAAACAAATGTTTGGAAATAAATATATGGGGTTGTTGCGCACCACTTTTTTAATTGATGAAAAAGGAATTATCAAAAAAGTATTTCTAAAGCCAAAATCAAAAAAGCACACCGAAGAAATTTTAAACGCCTGGAAAGAAATTGGCTGATGAACAATTTTACCATAAAAGAAAATTCCAGGCTTGCAGCAATAGCGTCTAAAAAATTAGGCACAAAATCAGTTGCCATGGTATTGGGTAATACGATACACTTACACGGTGCCGGTAAAGAAGAATTTTTGAAAGATACAAGATGGGTAAAACATGAGCTTTGCCACCTACAACAATACCGGCAAGATGGTTATCTTGGCTTTATAGTAAAATACCTTTGGCAGACCATTCGCAATGGATATTATAATAATCAATTTGAAGTAGCAGCAAGGGCTGCAGAAGAATTATAATACCCATATTACTTCTCCAAAATCAAACAACCGCTCCATATTATCTTCTGTAATCAGTTGCCCATGAGCCGTAACACCTTTTATAACAGTATCAAAAATAATAGCATCTTTTTTTAGCCTTGTCTTTTTATTTAAGCAATATAACAACCCGTTATACTCTTTCAATAAACCAGCAAAATTTCCTTTTTCTAATTGGTTAAATCTTTTAAGTATTAATTGATGAAGCTCCCTGGCTAATGCTATCGTATCAAAAGATTTTCCGGTTATCTGTTTAAGCGAAACAGCATTTTTTAAACGCTTATCAAAATATGCCTGATTAATATTTACACCAATACCTGCAACAGCATATTTCCATTCTTTTCCGTGAAAAATATTTTCTATTAATATCCCCCCTGCCTTTCTGTCACGCCAGTAAATATCATTGGGCCATTTTATGGTTGTTTCATCACCGGCATAAAAGTTAACAAAATCAAAACAACCCATGGCAACCCCCACAGAAAGTTGAAATTGTTGTAATGCATTTAGCGTTGCTGGTTCTAAAACTATACTTAAGGCAATATTTTCATTGATGGAAGTTTCCCAAAGTTTTCCTCTTTGTCCTTTACCAGCTGTTTGTATAGAAGAAAAATAAGCGTTGCCATGCCTGGACAATCCTTCATGCACCCTTGCCATGGCATAGTTGTTGGTGCTGTCCACCTTGTCTAAAACTATAAAAGAAGGGCTTGTTAATGCCATATTGCAACGATTGATAAAGAAATAGTACTTTTGCTGACATTTGCAAGCTACATGCAGTAAATAATAAAACAAAACAATATTACGTTCGTCATACTGTTTATAACATGGCAACCCCATCAAAACAGGTAAATAAAACAGCATTAAATTTGAACAATCTTACATTATTAGCCAACCGGAAAAAGAGCAGTATTACCCGGCTAACAAAAAACAGTAAACTTTTTAAAGCAATCATTAACGCCATCCAGGAAAAAAAGGGCGAAAATATTATAAGCCTCGACCTTAGAAAAATACCCGAAGCAGTAGCTGATTTTTTTATAATCTGCGAGGCAGGCAATAATACGCAACTTAAAGCGATTGCTGATTTTATTGAAGAAGATGTAAAAGCAAAATGTGGAGAACCTCCTTACAAACACGAAGGGAAACAGGCACAACAATGGATACTGATTGATTACGTAAATATAGTGGTGCATGTAATGCTTCCCGAGCCAAGAAAGTTTTATCAACTGGAAGAAATGTGGAGTGACGCATCGTTAACCGAACACAAGGACTAATTAATATGTTATTATATAAATAAATAAAAGTCATCAAATAAATATTGTAAGCAAGCATTTTATGGCAGAAAATAAAAACACTGTACCGAAGAAGAAATTCAACCCTGATAATATCCCCCCAATAGGAGAAGACAATCAAAAAAATAAAAACCGGTTTAATATTTACTGGATATACGGTCTTGTATTTGCGGGTATTTTAGCCTATAATGTTTACAGGGGGGTTGGTGTTGCCGGTGTAGAAACCAACCAGGTTAAATTTACCGAGCTGGTAAAAGATGGTGATGTAGAAAGCATAAAAACAATACGCAATAAAAAAATTGTAAGGGTTTTTATAAAAAAAGACAGCCTTGATAAAAAGGCGGATACCTATAAAAGCTTATTCGCTAAGCAATACGATATAGTTACCAAGACGCCCGGTCCTCAATTATTTTTTCCGATAGTAGATGAAAAAACTTTTGCATTGCAGATGCAGGATTTTTATAAAAAATATCCCAATATACAGGAGATTCCTGATTCGCCGGATGATGAAGGTGAATTATTCGGACAAATGGTGTCAACCCTGTTACCCATTTTACTGATAGGGCTTTTGTTTGTAATGATGATGCGTAAGGTGGGCGGCCCCGGTGGCGGAAGCGGTGGCCCGGGCGGTATTTTTAATATCGGCAAATCAAA
>JAYVZR010000317.1:0-4201 GCA_043783135.1 Ferruginibacter sp.
ATTGTTACATTTCTTAACTCAAACAGCTTCTAAATACAATTCGTCTAAAGCATACACTTAACACTTATTATGTATATCAAAATTTACTTTAATGATAAGCCGGTTTACCTATGCGATGAGCTTAGCACAGAATTAAAAGAAATACTGCATCACCCTGATGCTATATTTATGGATGAGCTTTCCGGGCGGGCAATTAAATCTTTGCTGCATGAAATAAATAAAACCGAATTTCATGCAGGAGTTTTTTTACATAACGATCTTAAAGATTTAAAGAAGGCTTTTTTAAAACATTTTGCACCAATAGTAACAGCTGGCGGCATTGTTGAAAATGAAAAAAAAGAATTGTTATTTATTTACAGGCTGGATAAATGGGATCTTCCAAAAGGGAAAATTGAAAAAGGAGAAGACCTGGAAGTCTGTGCAATAAGGGAAGTGGAAGAAGAAACAGGTGCAACAAATTTAACCATTCATTCCAAGATTGGAGAAACTTACCACACTTATAATGCATTTGGTAAAAATTTTTTAAAAACAGTTCACTGGTATCACATCACCTGCCCATCTAAACAAAATCTTGTACCCCAAACAGAAGAAAATATTGCCACTATCAAATGGGTAAAGGCAAAGAATATAAAGGAGCAAATGAGTAATACTTATCCTTCTATAAAAGATATCCTGGATGTTTTTCTGCAATCAACCCCATCAAAATAAAAAGCCATTACAGGCCTTAACGAAGTGGTAATTTAAAATGCCTTGTTTAAAATAGCAACGGTTAATCTGCTTATACAAACAAGCTTTTCAGCCTCATCATGAATTTTTATATCCCAAACATGTGTATTGGCACCTAAATGCAAAGGCGTTACAGTAGCAGTAACATAACCTTGCCGGGCGCTTCTTACATGATTGGCATTAATTTCAAGACCAACACAAATAAATTTATTAGGATCTATTACCAGGTGAGACGCCATACTGCCAATTGTTTCTGCCAATGCACAACTGGCACCCCCATGCAATAAACCATACGGTTGCTTGGTACGTTCATTCACAGGCATCTTCATCTTTAGGTAATTATCGCCTAATGCTGTCCATTCCATACCAAGATACTGGCTCATGGAATCAGATTCAAGCGTTTTAAGTTCCTCAAATTTCAGTGATTTATTAAACCAGATAGTCATAATTTTATTTTTACAATTAATTAAAAATTATATTTTAACAATGGTACGGTTTACCACATCGGGTAAAAACTGCGATACATCTCCACCATTTTTATATACATCACGTACAAGGGTAGACGCAACAGAAGTAAACTGTGGCAGGCAGGTAAGAAAAACTGTTTCAATATGGCCATCAAGGCTCCGGTTCATATCTGCAATGGCCTTTTCGTATTCAAAATCGTTTACATAACGGATACCTCTTAATATAAAATTGGCACCCACCATTTTACAGCAATTTACCGTTAATCCATCATACAATACGGCGCTTACTTTTGGCTGATCTTTGTAAATTTCCATTACCCATTGCAACCTTTGCTCTTCGCTGAACATGGGCACTTTATTTACATTGCGGCCAATACCCACAACCACTTTATCAAATAAAGGAATGGCCCTGTTGATAATATCAATATGGCCCAATGTTACAGGATCAAATGTACCGGGAAAAAGACAAGTGCGCATTTTAATTAATAATTAATAATTGATAATTGATAATTTTTTCGACAATAAAAGTAATCAAAAATGCAACACTCTCTAATTTAGTAACATTATCAATTATCCATTAACAAATTATCCATTAATTAAATTATCCATTAATTAAAGAGCTGCTTTTGGGCGACAAAAGATACAACACTGCCATTCTTACCGCTACCCCGTTTTCAACCTGTTGCAAAATGATGGATTGTTTGCTATCCGCTACATCGCTGTCAATTTCCACTCCCCTGTTAATGGGCCCCGGATGCATGATCACAATTTCTTTTGGCAATTCATCCAGCAGTTTCCTGCTGACACCATAAGCAAGATTGTATTCCCTTAAAGATGAAAATAAAACCTGGTTCTGTCGCTCCAGCTGTATGCGCAATACATTGGCTACATCACACCATGCCAATGCTTTTTTTAAGTTATACTCTACTTTTACCTGTAAAGCTTCTGCTATGTATTTTGGTATTAATGTGGGCGGGCCAGCCACCATTACTTCTGCACCCATCTTTTTCAATAGATAAATATTACTGAGTGCCACTCTTGAATGCATAATATCGCCTACTAAAACTACCCGTTTACCTTCCAGTTCACCCAGTTTTTCTTTTATTGAAAAGGCATCCAGTAAAGCCTGAGTGGGATGTTCATTGATTCCATCACCGGCATTGACAATCGCTGCAGGTATATGTTTGGCTAAAAAATGAGGAGCCCCGCTGGCACTATGGCGCATTACTACCATATCTACCTTCATGCTTAAAATATTATTTACAGTATCCAGTAAGGTTTCGCCTTTAGATACAGAAGATCCGGAAGCGGTAAAATTAATCGTGTCGGCACTTAACCTTTTTTCGGCGAGTTCAAATGATATCCTTGTGCGTGTGCTGCTTTCATAAAAAAGATTTACAATAGTTATGTCCCGTAAGGAAGGAACTTTCTTTACAGGCCTTTGTAAAACTTCTTTAAACTGTGCGGCGGTAGATAAAATAAGGGAAATGTCGGTTGGTGTAAGGTCTTTAATGCCCAATAAATGTTTGGTAGATAGTTGCATTAAGCGGCAAAGCTAATAGATTTAGTTGAATTTTTACCATCAATGCCCCAAATTTTATTGAATAGTTTTTTTGCAGCATTGTATAAATTTATTAATTCTATACTTACATTGTATTGCCGGGAAAAGTGTCTCAATATAAAATAACTTCTTCCTTATCCCATTCTACTTTTACCTTTTGAGAAACAACCGTATCAATAGCCTTTCCAAAATAATCGGGTTGTATAGGCAGCTCCCTGTTAAACCTTCTGTCAACCAGCACACAGAGTTCAACTTTTTGCGGACGGCCAAAATCCTGTAAAGCATCCAGTGCAGCACGTATGGTACGACCCGTGTACAATACATCATCAATTAATATTACTTTTTTACCTTCTATAGAAAAAGGAATATCGGTTTTATTGGCTACATGCAATTCCTGCCTGATATCATCGCGGTAAAAAGTAATGTCTAAAATACCGTATGCCACCTGCTCACCAGGGTAAAGTGCCTGAATGTTTTTTACCACCATTTTACTTACCTGAACCCCACGTGGCTGCAAGCCTATAAAAACTAATTCGTTTAAATGCAAATGATTTTCCATCAGCTGGTTTGCCAACCGTAAAATAGTAAGGTGTAATTGCTGCTTATCTAAAATAGTTATCAAAGTAAAAAATTGTATGGCGAATTTATACCAATTTGATTTATAAATTGACCTAATCTTTGCCAGTATTCCCGATAAAAATCAGGATTTCAAAAATTTAAAATGCCGATGTGATAGCTGTTTAGGTCTATAAAATTGGTCTATTACAGATATCCAATCGGTATTATTGGTTGTTGGCCGATAAAAAAAGTCCCCGTATTTGGGGACTTAAATATCTGTACAATAAATGTTACATTAAAAAAAAGAGAGTAATACTTATAATTAAGATAGTAATTATTTTTATTTTTTATACCGTCTTAGATTATTACTTAGCCGCTTTAGTAGTTGTTTTCTTTTCTTTTACTGCAGTTGCTTTTTTAGCAACAGGAGTTTTTTCTTTTACAGCAGCAGCTTTCTCAGCAACTGGTTTTACTTTTTCCGGCGCAGCAACAACTTTCACTGTCTTTTCTGTAGCAGGTGCTTTTTTAGTTTCAACCTCAACATTTATTACACAATTTTCAACATGAAAATCAGCAATATTTACATAGTGCTCTGCACTATGGTCATTAACCCATCTTCCATCATTTAATAAATAACGGTATTCATATCTTTTACCGGCTTCTAATGCTGCTGTTGCTTTCATTGAGCCATCTTTTTGCTTTACTAAACTAATACCATCGTTGTAATTCCAGTTATTGAATTCTCCCAATAGTAATCCTGAAGTTGCATTTCCTACTACTTCAGCTGATAAAGTAAAACTTACTTTCTTTGCCATAATATCTTGTTTTGTTTAGTTGTAACATGCAGCATTCAACTGAAACACTACATAATAATAAAAATAAAATTATT
>JAYVZR010000318.1:0-4200 GCA_043783135.1 Ferruginibacter sp.
GATGATAGGGCCGGGTTGGGAGAGGGGTAAATCGTTGCCTCAGCAAATGAACTGTACAATTGAAAAAATAATTGACCACATGAATCACATCTGCCAGATTGCGGGCAATACTTTGCATGTAGGATTGGGAACTGATCTTGATGGTGGTTATGGCAAGGAACAATCTCCTTATGATTTGGATACCATTGCAGACCTGCAAAATATTCCTTCCATGCTTTTAAAAAGAGGCTACTCAAATACCGATGTAGAAAATATTATGCATGGTAACTGGTTACGCTTTATAAAAAAAGCATGGAGCTAAAATACTTGCTTTATAAAAAATTAACCAAACAAAAAAACCCCCTAATTAGGGGGCTCTTGTTTATCCAAACAATCCATAAAAACAAAAGATATTAGGTTGTTAGCACACTACTTTTGATAACATTGTTGTATAAATTGCTGGATGTGTATTGTTTATTTTTCTTATAGGAAAAATGCTCCTTTTATTTAATGAAGCATGTATTGCCTTGCCAGTAAAATGGGTTACCTGCACAGCGTTATCTAATAATTGATTTTCGGAAAATGAAGAAGAATGAAGATCCTTCGACTTGAGCTGCATAGAAAATAGCAGCATCAATATGCAACACAATAGATTGTGTACATCATTTTTCATGAGGGTTCAGAGTTTAAGTTTCTTGGGTTTGCATTAAATGCCTTTACAAAACGTGTAATCGTAAGCTTTAGTATATCATTTATAAATAAATTGAGTTTGTACAAGCAGTATATAGTTGAAAATATATATGCTTTTAATAGCAAATACTACAGCTTTGCATATAATAATATAAATATTTAAAAAGGCTTTCAATGATAACCGGGAAGTTGTTAAAGCCTGCGCATATGCAATACTTTCGGATCCGTGCTGCCCCATGGAGCCAATTTTAATACGGGGGCATCTTTTTTTGTGAATTTCCATTCCCTGTTTAGAAAAACAAATTCGACAGGTATCGATGGGCTATTGAGGTTAATAACCAGTTTGCTGTAATCGCTATTACTGACCCATGTACCGGAATAAGTAACGCCGTTTTTTGTGCCGGTCATTTTACCATCATAATATGAGGTTGTATTTGTCAATACAAAATCAAACCCGGTATACTGGCTTGTTATATCAACACTACTATCGCTGGCAAAATCTACAACAAAAGTCCTGTTCAATACATTTTCGGCAAAATATTTTTCCAGTGTACCTTGGTCAGCATTTATTAATGCCAATTTTTTGCAGCTTAATAACAAAAGTAGTAATGCGCAAATAACCGCTATAGTAAATCTTCCCCGGTAAAGTATAGCAGGCATATCTTTTAATTTATTAGTTATAAATACCGTTAAATTTTTTTGAGGCATAGTCAATAAAATATTTTGTGTTCAAGGGTTGGCCGGTTATTTTATTACATAATTCCTGAGAAGTAAACTGGCGGCCATATTGATGAATATTTTTTCTAAGCCAATTCAATATATAGCCCGTATTTCCTTCAGCCACTTCCTTATTTACCAATTCATTTTCTTTTTCAATAGTTGCATATAATTGTGCAGCATAAATACTGCCAAGGCTGTAAGTGGCAAAATAACCAAAGCTTCCATGGCTCCAGTGTATATCCTGCAAACAGCCTCTTTTATCATCAGGAACGGCAACACCTAAATACTTTTGATAGTGCTCGTTCCAGTATGAAGGAATATCTTTTGTGGAGATACTGCCGTCAATCAACATCTTTTCAATTTCGTACCTTATCATAACATGAAAATGATAAGTTAGTTCATCCGCCTCGGTTCTTATTAATGAAGCCTGTACCTTATTAATACCTTTATAAAATACATCAATAGTTACATTATTACACTGCTCTGGAAACAACGTTTTTAATAAGGGAAAATTGTGCTGCCAGAAGGGAAGCCCACGCCCCACAGAGTTTTCCCATAGACGGCTCTGGCTTTCATGAATACTCAGACTGCAATATTCACTTAACGGCAAGCCATATTCTTCAGCGGGCAAGCCCTGTTCATATAATGCGTGGCCACCTTCGTGTATACAGCTCCAGGTCATATTACCAAGGTCATTCTCATCAATTCTTGTTGTAACCCTTACATCCTGGTTGTTAAAACTGGTGGTAAAAGGATGCACACTTATATCCTGCCTTCCTGCTTCAAAATCGAAACCAATTTGCTGCAGTACCTGTATGCCAAATTTCCATTGGTCATCTTTATTAAAATACTGGTGCAAAAAAGAGTTATCAACCTGTGGTTTATTTTTTATAGTTTCAAGCAGGGTTAATAATTGCGGCTTTAAATCACTAAAGATGGCATCTACGGTGGCAACTGTAAGCCCCTTATCATAATCGTTCATTAAGGCATTGTAAGGATGGGTTTGATAACCCAGCATATCGGCCTCCGCTTTTTTTAATTCAATCAGGGTATGCAAAGGTTGTTGAAACCCGGTAAAGGAATTATCGTTTCGGGACTTTACCCATGCATGATAACAGGTAGTAACCACTTCGCTCATCTTTCTTACAAAATCGCTGCTTAATTTTTTATTGCGGTTATAATCTTCCAGGCTAAGCGTAACATTTCTTTTTTCAGTATAACTTAAATTGTCTTTGCTGTTTAATTCGTTTAGCAATGCCCCCATTGAATCGGTTGTAAATTGTTGATGTGCCAACTCACTTAATGTAGCCAGTTGCCTTCCTCTAAAATGATTCCCCTTTGTAGGCAAGTAGGTCTCCTGGTCCCATTGTAAAACGGCGGCAGCGTATTTTACATCAGCAATTTTTTGCATCTTTGTTTTGTAGTCTGTATATAATTCAGCAGCGTTCATCTATTTTAATTTTTTTGTTATATGAAAATTCAGGAAATCAGTACTTTTTTAGAAACAATTGCGCCTGCAAGTTTACAGGAAAGTTATGATAATGCCGGATTATTAACAGGCAATGAAGCCTGGGATTGTACAGGTATTATTACTACGCTGGATGCAACAGAAGCTGTAGTAATGGAAGCTATTGAAAAAAAATGTAACCTCATTGTAGCGCATCACCCGATTATTTTTAGTGGCTTAAAAAAAATAACCGGTAAAAATTATATTGAAAAAACAATTATTGCTGCTATTAAAAATAATATCGCCATTTATGCCATACATACTAACCTGGATAATATACTAACAGGTGTAAACGGAAAAATGGCCGATCAGTTAGGGCTGATTAACCGGCAAATATTATTACCCAAAAAAGGTATGTTAAAAAAACTGGTAACTTTTGTACCATTGGCGCAGGCAGAAAATGTTCGTAAAGTTTTATTTGCTGCAGGGGCCGGCCATATTGGCAATTATAGTGACTGCAGTTTTTCTGTTGAAGGGGAAGGAACTTTTAAAGGCGGCGCAGGCACGGAGCCATTTGTGGGTAAACCGGGTCAATGGCACAAAGAGAAAGAGTTAAGGATGGAAATGGTCTTTCCAGCCTGGGTAGAAAATAGTTTGCTAAAAGCATTATTAGCGGTACATCCCTATGAGGAAGTGGCCTATGATATATTTACCGTAGATAATAAACACCAGGGTATTGGTAGCGGATTGGTAGCAGAGCTGGCTGAACCTATCGGAGAAACCGAATTTTTGAGCTTGCTGAAAACCGCATTCGGGTTAAAAGTTGTCAGGCATACCGCTTTAAGGGATAAACCAGTAAAGAAAATAGCCCTTTGCGGCGGTGCCGGAAGCTTTCTAATTGGGGCCGCGGTAGCCGCCGGGGCCGACTTCTACATAACCGGTGATGTTAAATACCATGAATTTTTTGATGCTAACCATCAACTGGTTATTGCAGATATTGGCCATTTTGAAAGCGAACAGTATACAATTGACCTGTTATTTGATATTTTGAAGGAAAAATTCCCTAACTTTGCCGTCCTTAAAACAGGGGTTAAAACCAATCCTGTTAATTACTTTGTTTAAAAATCAAATAAGTTAAGCATCGTAAGATAAATTAAGAAGCAAATTGAAACAGTCAATAAAGGTTTGGGTAGAAGTTCCGGCTTAAGTGTAACGCCGGGATGCCGATAATAATCGGCAAGTGACACAAGGATGTTCAATATTGCTAAAATGCCGGTAACACAACTTTAAAAACAATAAATTTCAAACAATAATATGGCCGCAGTAAAAGATTTCTCCGTTGAAGAAAAATTAACATCGCTTGT
>JAYVZR010000319.1:0-4166 GCA_043783135.1 Ferruginibacter sp.
TTTAACACCTGGCCCAAGCTTAATATCTGTACCACGACCAGCCATATTGGTGGCAATGGTAACAGCGCCTGCCAAACCTGCTTCAGCAACAACCTGTGCTTCCTTAGCATGCTGTTTTGCATTTAATACATTGTGCGGAATGTTTTTTTGTTTCAGCATCCTGCTCAGCAATTCACTTATTTCTACAGAAGTGGTACCCACCAGCGATGGCCTGCCGGCAAGGCGTAAACGCTCAATTTCGTCAATTACCGCTTTGTATTTTTCACGCTTGGTTTTGTACACTAAATCCTGTTCATCTTTACGGATAGCAATTAAATTAGTAGGGATGGTTACCACATCTAATTTATAAATATCCCATAACTCTGCTGCTTCAGTTTCTGCAGTACCCGTCATACCACAAAGCTTGTGGTACATCCTAAAGTAGTTTTGCAAAGTAACCGTGGCATAGGTTTGTGTACTGGCTTCTATCTTTACATTTTCTTTTGCTTCTATGGCCTGGTGCAAACCATCGCTGTACCTTCTTCCATCCAGTATACGGCCCGTTTGTTCATCAACAATTTTAACTGCATCTTCCATTACCACGTACTCGGTATCCTTATCAAATAAAGTATATGCTTTTAATAATTGCTGTACAGTATGTATGCGGTCGGCCTTTTGCGAATACTCATTCAGTAATCCTTCCTTAAGATGTAATTTTTCATCAGCACCTAAGTTGCCTTTATCAATATCTGTTAGCTTAACAGCAATATCAGGCAGTATAAAAAACTCTGTATCCTCACCCGCTTTGGTGATAAGGTTGATGCCCTTATCGGTAAGGTCTACCTGGTTATTTTTTTCATCAATATGAAAGTACAGTTCTTCATCTGCCCTGGGCATTTCTTTTTGCTGATCGGCCAGGTAATAGTTTTCGCTTTTCTGCATTTTCACCCTCATGCCCGGCTCGCTCAAAAATTTAATAAGGGCACCATTTTTTGGCAAGCCCCTGTGTGCCCTGAACAAGGATAAACCGCCATCTTTCGGGTCATCATTGCCTTCGGCTATTTTTTTCTTGGCGTCAATTAAAAACTGGTTCACGGCTTTTTTCTGTGCATCCACTAATTTTTCAATACGTGGTTTCAGGTCGAAGAACTGTTGGGTATTATCGCTGTGGCCAACGGGCCCGCTAATGATCAAAGGTGTACGGGCATCATCTATCAATACACTATCCACCTCATCCACCATGGCAAAATGATGTTTGCGTTGCACCATTTCATCGGGGCTATGCACCATGTTATCCCTCAGGTAATCGAAACCAAATTCGTTATTGGTGCCATAAGTAATATCAGCATTGTAGGCTGCACGCCTTGCATCACCGTTGGGTTCATGTTTATCAATACAATCTACCGTAAGCCCCAGAAATTCAAAGAGGGGGCCGTTCCATTCACTATCCCTTCTTGCCAGGTAATCGTTTACTGTAACAATATGCACGCCTTCGCCACTTAATGCATTTAAGTAGGCCGGTAAAGTACTCACCAGCGTTTTACCTTCACCGGTAGCCATCTCTGCAATTTTACCACTATGCAAAACCATACCGCCAATTAACTGCACATCGTAATGCAGCATGTTCCAGGTTACATCGCCGCCGGCTGCTGTCCATGTATTGCTAAAAAAACATTTATCGCCTTCAATACGGATATGCTTTTTGGTAACGGCAAGTTTTTTATCGAGTTCTGTAGCTGAACTTTCCAATTGAGTATTTTCTTTAAAACGACGGGCGGTTTCTTTTACGGCGGCAAAAGCTTCGGGTAAAATCTCCAGCAATACCTCTTCAATTTTTTTATCCCTGTCTTTTTTTAGGGCATCTATTTCCTGGTAAAAAACATCTTTTTGGTTAATGTCCGCAACAGGTAAATTTTCCGCATCCGTTTTTTTAGTATTGATCTGTTCATCAATACCGGCAAGATGCTGTTGAATACGTCGTTTAAATTCCTGCGTTTTATTACGCAAAGCATCATTGCTTAAGGATTGATATCCGGCAAAAATGCCGTTGATAATTTCAACCTGCGGACTGATTTTTTTTACATCCTTCTCACTTTTGTTGCCACCAAATATTTTCGATAAAAAACCTATCATAAAATTCTGAGTTATAAGTATTACAATTAAAAATGTGGGTGTTTTGCAATGTCAAATATGGTGCTTAAATATTTTTAGAGCCAAATTGACAGAACTAACATTATTTATAGGGCAGCAAAGGTACAAATTTGTTAACAGTTTAATGTTGGTAGTAGTTAAAATAGAAAGAGACAGAGACTTTAGCTTCTTGATGCTGGTTTATAAATTCAATACTGCAATGGTTAAGTAAGAATTTTAATGGATAATCATATTGCTTTTATCCTGGAAGCTATCTGGATCGAAGTGTATAAAGTGTGCTGCTAAAAAACTTATTTAGTTGGCAATTACAGATAGGGCAAAACCTTTTTTTCAACCACAACCTGTAAGCAGCCATAAGCCAATGGCTTCGCCGGCTACCACTGCAATTTCAATAATAACTATATTTATATCGGTAGATATTTTTAAAATATGTGCTATCAGCCAGGAGATTAAATTTACCAATACGCCATACATTAAGGCAACAGGGCGCTTTTTTCTTTTAAAAAAAAGTGCAATGATTGGCAATTCAATCAATAAAGTAAGTCATTAGCGTTGTGTTATAAATCGACCATATTCAACTGATTATCTTTTTGTTCTTTGAAATATTGTAATTGAGTTTGCTAAAACAGTTGATTTACGGGCATTTTCTCAAAAATAGAGATGCTCAAAATCTGTAGGATTTCGTAAAGGCTTTGTTTTAGCATAAATCGTTTCTTAGCGATGGCTACTAAAACATAAACAGACACAGCTATCCAAACCTGAGTCTTCACAGCATTTTCTAACTGGCCCCAAAATGATTTTTATCTTAAGATGTTGTTTGATTCATTTAAAAAACAATTCGATTTTCCAACGATGCTTATATAGCTGAGCAATTTCTGTTGCACTAAGATAAAAGTTGTTTGTTAAAAATATTAATACCTTGCCGGTTTGTTCATCTTTGAATTTTATACTTCTTATTTTTTCAGGATAATCTTTAGCTGCATATAATTATTGAGCAGGATGGATTGGTCATATAATATTCCACAAGCGATATCTTTCGGATGTGAGTACAGTCTTCTATAATTCATATTATCTTTTACTCTGGCAACAAAGAAGGCTCCGCGAGATGAATCCTGTAAAGCCTCTTGTAGTCTACATATCCTCTATCCATTATGTAAAAGCTATCAGCTTCGAAATGAATAACATCCAAAACATTTACATCATAAACTGAAGCTGTAGAAAACAAAATAAATTCAGGTATTGCTGTTTTTAAATCAAGTTGTGTGTGCAATTTAATGCCAGCTTTTGTACTTCTAAAGGTAGCCCAACAAAAAGCAGAAAGGCACAGGTCAATGGTAGTTGCATCAATAGCAAATACATTTCCTTTGGGTGATACTTCAAGGTCATCATCGAGTACATACAATTGTTTTGCTTCTTTGATAAGTAACATTGCAAAGTCTTCATAAATCTGAAAAGAACGACTTTCATTTGCTCTTGTGATTGTACTAACAGCTACTACTTCACCAATACCTAAGTGTACATTTTATTGGCATTTGCTTTTAGACATAATACAGTATCGCCGATACTTTCCCGATGAGTCAACTAACCAAATGCAATATACAAAAACTGTTTCCAGCAACTAAATTCCCTTACCTTGTAATCACCAAAGTGCCTGTTACAATGGTTTGAAAAGAAGTAAAAGAGATTAAACCTATTATTTGAGAAAACACATATTTACCTGAATTCATAACTGATTTTCACCAAAGTATGTTTTTTTGAGTCAAAAAAATTCAAATCGTCTGAGGTATAAAATCCCTTAAAACTCAATATTGACAATACTTTCAAAGAACTAATCAGCTCAACAACGCAACGCTAATGAAAAAATAACAATACTTAAGACTATGAAAAATATTTTGCGGTCAGGCCTGCTGTTTATACCTATTCTCTTTTCTGCCTGCCAAAAACATCCTATAATCGCACTTATTGAGAAGACTTGTGACTTTGCAGAAACGGGAGTCTTTTCTGCAACTATCAATAACCAACCCTGGAATGCATGT
>JAYVZR010000320.1:0-4149 GCA_043783135.1 Ferruginibacter sp.
ATACCCTGCAGGAATTATGTTTTGCGGAATTAGAAAAAATGGCTGCAGATGATTTACTGCATTTTAACATAGATGGCCTTGTGTTAACTTCAACCGGTCTTAACTTTATCCGGAATGTCTGCAGCGCCTTCGATTTAAATTTATTGAGGAAGGGCTTACATACCAACAACCCAGTATTTAGTAAAGCCATATAAAAATACCAGGAAAATTTATTTTTTTATTCTTTTCAGCAAAGTATAAATAGCCATCGAGTGTCCATGCCCTAAATCAAACTCATCTTTGAGCCATTGTACAATGTCACTCGCTTTTACACACCATCTTTTATTTCCCCATTTTTAGTAAGCCCTTTTTTATCTGCCAGTTTTTTAAATTCCTCTGGCCCTTTGCCTGTCTTTTTTTAATGTTGTCGATATAGGCTTGAAATGACATAATTCATTTTTTGTTTAAGCTAAATTAAATTATTTGTCAAATACGGTAAAGTGTAATACTGTTATACTTTCATTTTGCGAACTTATAAATTAACCTTGGGTACTTATTCAGTTTTAATTCAGAATGCGTATCTTATTTTACCAAAAGTGAAAAAATGAAGATTCTTATTGTAGAAGATGAAAAAGAATTGAGTAAAAGTATTGTTACTTATTTAAAGTCAGAGAATTATTCCTGCGAATTGGCAACTGATGTTAAGTCGGCATTGGATAAAACCGAAGCATATGATTATGATTGTATTTTATTGGATATAACATTGCCCGATGGAAATGGGCTTACCATTTTAAAGGAGCTGAAAGCAAATAAAAAAGCAGATGGTGTTATTATTATTTCAGCAAAAAATTCTATTGACGACAGAATTGCCGGCTTAAACCTGGGGGCAGATGATTATTTAGCCAAACCTTTTCATTTATCTGAACTAAGTGCAAGAATTGGAGCAGTAATCAGGAGACGGCGGTTTGATGGTAATACGGTGCTGGCGCTAAATGAAATCATTATTGATACCCTCGCCAAAACAGTGCATATAAATAATATTACTGTTGATACAACCCGTAAGGAATATGATTTGCTGTTATACCTTGCCGCTAATAAGAACAGGGTAATTTCAAAAAATGCCATTGCAGAACATTTATCAAGCGGCGAAGCAGACGTATTTGATAACTTCGATTTTATATATGCACATATAAAAAATTTAAAGAAAAAACTAACGGCGGCAGGTTGCGAAGATTATATAAAATCAATTTATGGAATGGGGTATAAATTTGAAATTTAAAAATGAAACTACTCAATAAGTCTATCTCCTTATACATTTTATATGCCTCGGTTTTACTGCTGATAGCTATCCCTGTCTTGTATTTTTCCATCCAGCACCGGGTGGTGCATGAGATGGACGAAACCCTGCAGGATCAAAAAGATAAAATAATCAGCCAACTGCAAAAAACAGATACTTTAAACCTGGCACCATGGCTCGAAAATATTGAACCCGGCATTGCCCTTTTGCCATCAGTAACTGAAAATAATAAGCCAGATAGATTTTACACAACATTCATCATTGAAAAAATTTCTAACGAAAAAAACCCATACAGGGTATTAGAAACCACCGTCAATCTCAAAGGAAAGCTATACACTTTGCAGATAAAAAATTCTTTTATAGGCAGCCAGGATTTAATTCAAAGTATTGTAAGGATTGTAGGCATTTTGTTATTGCTGGTAATAGTCGGGCTGGTGTTAATTAACCAGGTGCTGTCAAAAATATTATGGAAACCATTTTATAACCTGCTGGATAAGTTCCAGGAGTTTAAAATAGAAAACAATGCTCCACTTCATTTTGAAAAAACTACCACAACAGAATTTACGGCTTTAAATAAGGCCATCACTTTATTAACGGGCCGCAGCAGGGAAGTGTACCAATCTCAAAAGGAATTTACGGAAAATGCTTCGCATGAAATGCAAACGCCTTTAGCAATTTTTCAGGGTAAGCTTGATTTGCTGATGCAGACAACGCCGCTTACGGAGGAGCAATCTGAATTAATAAGTGATTTGGCAGATGTTAACCAGCGGGTAAACCGCTTAAACAAAAGCCTGCTCCTGCTTACAAAAATTGAAAATAACCAGTTTGCAGAAATAGAAAACGTATCAACACAGCAGTTATTGATAAAGCTGATAGAACAATACAGTTTTCAATTAGAGCAACGGAATATTATTATTGTTAATGAAATTACCGAAGACATAATAGTTGTTGCCAATAAAATGCTGATTGAAATAATGCTGGGTAATTTATTAAGCAATGCTATCAAGCACAATTTTATTAATGGCTCTATTGTAATTAAGGGAAACAAGATTGAGATAACCTTTATGAATACAGGAACAGGAACAGTACTAAATGAAAATAAAATATTTCAGCGTTTTCAAAAACAAACTACAGACAGCAGCAGCATTGGCCTTGGTTTGCAAATAGCCCAAAAGATAGCTACCAACTATCAATACACTATTAACTATAGTTTTCACAACGAACAGCATCAATTCAGACTCCGCTTTAGTTAAATATTTGCCTTGCAGCTAGCATTACATCAGGTAATAATTATCCAGTAACAATTATTTAATAATTCAGCATTTATTCAGATTTACCTTTGAAGTTTACATTATTAATTAACTATAAATAAAAATAGAAACATGAAAAAGATTATAATGATGACGGTAGCAGCAATGTCAATAACATTTGCTGCCAGTGCCCAAAAATTGAATGATGCAGACGTTCCTGCGGCTGTTAAAACGTCTTTCGCAAAAAAATATCCTGGTTCTGTTGCCAAATGGGAAAAGGAAGATGCGAAATATGAAGCAGGGTTTAAAAAAGATGGCAAAACTATGTCGGCCTCATTTGAAGCAAGTGGCACTTTTACAGAATCTGAAGTAGACATTAAGGTAGCTGATTTGCCGGCAACTGTTTTAACTTATGTAAAGGAACATTACAAAGGTAAAACCATAAAGGAAGGGGCTAAAATTACCAAAGCCGATGGCACCATAAATTACGAAGCAGAAGTAGATGGCAAAGATGTAATATTTGATGCTGCTGGTAAATTTTTGAAAGAAGTAAAAGATTAAAATTGTATTTTACAGGAGCGGCTATAAAGTTGCTCCTTTTATTTAATAACTATAATAAACATTTTTATGAAAAAATTAATAACACTTGCTTTAATAATTCTTGCCATTATCAATGTAAATGCTCAACAAAAGACTGGGTTTAGTGTAATCAAAACATTTCATGTTGCCAGTGCAGGTGGGTGGGATTATCTGGAAGTTGGGCCAATAAATGACTGGCTGTATGTAAGCCACGGCGGGCAGGTAAATATCCTTAATAAAAAAACGGGCGACTCAGTTGGCGTAATTGAAAACACAACGGGCATTCATGGTGTTGCTTTTGATATTGCAAATGGTAAAGGGTATACAAGCAACGGCGGATTAAATAATGTGTATGTATTTAATATGAATACCAATAAAGTGCTCACGCAAATTGCTACTGGCCAAAACCCCGATGCAATTATGTATGAACCTTTTTCAAAAAAAATAATTACCTGCAATGGGCGAAGTAACAATTTGAGCATTATTGACCCTGCTCAAAATAAAGTAATCTACAGCGTTAGTGTTGGGGGCAAGCCGGAGACGGCGGTTAGCGATGGTGCCGGTAAATTATTTGTAAATGTAGAAGACAAGAACGAAATTGTTGCGGTTGATACTAAAACCTTTAAGGTAATTAGCCGTTGGAGTATTTTGCCGGGAGATGGGCCAACCGGGCTTGCTTATGATAATAATACAAAACGGTTATTTGCAGGTTGCGATAAATTATTGATGGTGATAGATGCTACCAATGGTAAGGTAGTTGATAAACTAACAATTGGCGATGGTTGCGATGGTGTGGTATTTGACCCTGCTTTAAAAAATATTTATACTTCCAATGGGGAGGGAACAATAACTGTTATCCATGAAGAAAGTGCTGATAAATTTACAGTAGTAGAAAATATTGTTACTAAGAGGGGAGCCAGAACAATTGCATTGGATAAAGCTACGCATATATTATATTTGCCTGCTGCAGAATTTGAACCGGCAGATCCCACCCAAAAAGGAAGGCCTAAAATGTTACCGGGTACTTTCCAGGTGTTGGTAGTT
>JAYVZR010000321.1:0-4135 GCA_043783135.1 Ferruginibacter sp.
TTATAAACTGGCCGAACAAACACCTGGTTTTGCCGGTGCAGATATTGCCAATGTTTGTAATGAAGCCGCTTTAATAGCCGCCCGTAAAAACAAAGAAGCGGTAGATATGAGCGATTTTCAGGATGCTATTGACAGGGTGATTGGTGGTTTGGAAAAGAAAAACAAAATCATCTCACCGGAAGAGAAACAAATTATTGCTTACCACGAAGCTGGTCATGCTATCTGTGGCTGGTACCTTGAACATGCTTATCCTTTATTAAAAGTTACCGTGGTACCAAGGGGTTCGGCCGCATTGGGATATGCCCAGTATACGCCAAAAGAACAATACCTGTATAATACAGACCAGTTGATGGACCAGATTTGTATGACCCTCGGTGGCAGGGCGAGTGAAGAAATTTTCTTTGGAAAAATAAGCACCGGCGCAAGTAACGACCTGCAGCAAATTACAAAGATTGCATACAGTATGATTACTGTTTATGGTATGAATGATAAAGTGGGTAATATCAGTTATTACGATCCTAACCAGGAAAATACTTTTACCAAACCGTTCAGCGAAGAAACAGGTAAAATGATTGATCAGGAAGTACGCGACTTAATAAGTAAAGCCTACATAAGAACCATAGAATTATTAACGCAAAAGAAAGGCGATGTAGAGTTGCTTGCAAAAGAGTTATTAAAGAAAGAAGTGTTGTTTAAAAGTGATGTGGAAGCTTTAATTGGCAAAAGGCCATATGAAGAAAAAAAGGCGCTGGATATAAAACCGGAAGAAAAAATATCAACAGAACCGGAAACCTCGTTACCGGAAGAATTAGTACATCCGCCAATAATTTAAAGGGTAATGGCAATAGCAAACGCAAAGGAAAACATATTAAAAAAAATAATTCAGGCACTGAGTCACTCAGTGCCTTTGCCTTTTCCATTAAGTGAGGGTGCAAGCAGTGTATACAAGCCTGCCACAGAAGATCTGGACATTCTTTTTGCGGGAGAGTTTACAAAATTGCAGGGGAAATTTGTTTACTGCACAGATGAAAAAGATTTAAACAATCAACTGGAAAAATTAATTGCAGCCCGGGAATGGAATAAAATTTATTGTAATGAAGATAAATGGAACGAGGTTTTCAGCAACACCATAAATCTGGAAAGCTGTCATGCGGCCATTACCGGCTGCGAATACCTTGTAGCAAGAACAGGCACCATTGTTATGAGCGCAGCCCAGCAAAGTGGCCGTACCGTTAGTGTGTATGCACCCGTACATATATGCATTGCCTACCCTTACCAATTGGTATACGATGTAAAAGACGCACTACAGCTACTGAAAGAAAAATACGCCTGCAATATTCCCTCCTTAATTACTTTTGCCAGCGGGCCAAGCCGTACAGCAGATATTGAAAAAACATTGGTTACCGGTGTGCACGGGCCTAAAGAAGTATATTTGTTTTTGGTAGATAAGGCAAGCGCAGCGAAGGATTTTTAGACAACGTAATCATGAATATAACTCCCAATAAAAATATATATTTTCTTTCCGACTTTCATTTGGGTGCACCCAATGCAGCTGAAAGCCTGCTAAGGGAAAAAAGAATTGTGCAGTTTTTAGATTCCATAAAAAATGATGCAGAACAGATTTTTGTTGCAGGGGATATATTTGATTTTTGGTTTGAATACAAACTGGTAGTACCAAGAGGTTATACCAGGCTGCTGGGTAAACTGGCCGAACTTACAGATGCTGGCATATTGATTCTTTTTTTTGTTGGCAACCATGATATGTGGATGAAAGATTACTTTCAAACCCAATTAAATATTGCTGTTTATTTTAAACCGCAGGCATTTGAATTTAATGGCAAAAAATTTTTAATTGGCCATGGCGATGGACAGGGTCCCGGTGATCATGGGTATAAATTTTTGAAGAAAATTTTTCGTAATCCTTTTTGTCAATGGCTTTTTAGCACTTTGCCACCCTATATTGGTTTAGGTATGGCCAATTATTTTTCCAGGAAAAGCAGGGAAATGGCAGGCCAAAATGTGGAAGTGTTTTTGGGTGAAGAAAATGAGTGGCTGATTACTTATTGCAAGGAAGTATTGCAAAAAGAACATGTTGATTATTTTATTTTCGGTCACCGACATTTGCCGATTGATTTTAGTTTAAATGCCAACAGCCGTTATATCAATTTAGGTGAATGGATCAACTACGATAGTTTTGCAGTATTTAATGGTGAAACAACCGAGCTTAAATATTTCAACAAATGACAGCAATAAAAAAAATAGTGTTGCTTTTTTGCTTTAGTATCGTGGCGGTGCTATATACCAGCGCCCAAAAAGATTCTTCGTTTTACTTTAGTAAAACCTTCCCCGGCAATTTCACTTATTTTACTGTTGACAATCTTGATAATGTTTATTTGCTCAGCAGTACCGATCAATTAATAAAAATTGACCCCAATGGTGATAATATGGTTTTTAACGAAGTACGCAGGTATGGAAAAGTATTTTCTATTGATGCAACCAACCCTTTAAAAGTGTTGCTGTATTATAAAAATTTTTCTACCATTGTTGTGCTGGACAGGAACCTTACTGTTCGCAATACCATTAACCTGCGCAAGCAAAGTATTATTAACGTAAAAACAATTGCTGCATCATACGACAATAATATCTGGTTGTTTGATGAAGGGGATGCCAAACTTAAAAAAATTAACGACAACGGCGATATACTCCTGGAAACAGTTGATTTCAGGAATCTGTTCGACACCATTCCTTCACCAACACAAATTGTAGACAGGGATAAATTTGTATACCTCTACGATAGCGCAAGGGGCTTTTATGTGTTTGATTATTATGGTACCCTAAAAAATAAAGTGCCGTTATTAAACTGGACCAATACAGATGTTTTTGCAAATACTTTTTATGGGTTCAACAATGATTTCCTGTATCAATATAAACAAGGGTCTTTAAATTTAAAAGAATATAAACTCCCGCTTTCTTTTAGTGATGCCCTGCAAATAAAAATTGGCAATAATAAATTGTATGTGTTATATAAAGAAGGCCTGCAGCAATTTTTAGTAAAATAGTTTATCAGCATTATAGTATTTTTATAGTATGGATTTTTTAGACAAGATTTATTTTGATAATACCCTCAGAAGTTATTGTATAGTGGTTGCTACAATTGGCATTGTATTATTACTAAAAAGATATTTATCACTATACCTTGTTTCGCTGAGTTTTATTTTTGTAAGAAGAACATGGAAAACAGTTAGTAAGGAAAGTTTTGTAAACCTTGTTGCCGGCCCTTTTAAATGGTTTTTGGTAATATTGATTAGTGTATTTGCCATTGATAAACTTAATTTTCCGGGTGTATTATTGTTTACACTATATGGACATACAACAGTTGATATCGTTGCAAGAACAGGTACTGGTTTAATCATCATATCTTTTTTCAGGATGGTACTAAAGCTGATGGATTTTGTTGCCCTTGTAATGGAAGAAAAAGCCAATCGTACACCTGATTTAAGGGATAACCAGATTGTTGTTTTTTTAAGGGATTTCTTAAAAATTATTGTTGGTATCATTGGTGTTTTATTAATTATTAAAGCATGTTTTAATCAGCCCCTTGGTAATTTACTAACCGGGTTAAGTATTGTTGGCGCTGCGCTGGCACTCGGTGCAAAAGAAAGCCTGGAGAATTTAATTGCGTCCTTTATTATTTTTATTGATAAACCATTCTTTACAGGCGATACGCTTAAAGTAAACAACATAACAGGCAGGGTAGAAAAAATTGGTTTACGAAGTACAAAAATACTTACGCCCGACAAGACCCTGGTTACCATTCCTAATAAGCAAATGGTAGACTCTATTGTGGATAACTGGAGCATGCGCACCCATCGGCGTGCGGAGATAAAATTAGAATTATCTGTAAAAACCCCGGTTGCAAAAGTTGAAAATATTATTGAGGAACTAAAGAAAATATTACAATCTAATAGCAGGCAACTGTCACCTTATTCTGTTTTCTTAAAAGAATTTGGCAAAAATGGTGTCACAATTATTATTGAATATTTTACCGAAACAATTCCATTAAGCGAATTTGATGCACTAAAACAAAGTATCCATCTTGAGATAAAAAAAATACTGGAAAGCAATGAAGTTGTAT
>JAYVZR010000322.1:0-10963 GCA_043783135.1 Ferruginibacter sp.
CTTTTTAGCTAAGGCAATAAAGTTTGCTTCCGTCATGGGTTGGTAGTTTGGTTTGCCTAATTTAGTGATTTTTACGGCGACAATTTTAAATGCACCCTACTAAAAGCAGTAATTAGCAATGTATTGCGCTGGCGGAATGGTTGGGAGATTATTTGGTTAATTTATACAGCTACAACTTCAAATTTAATTTATAGAATTTGCAGAATTGAACGGTGAATTTCTTTTTCATTTTCCCAGATACAAATCATTTGCTTATTATTCATTATTTTAATAATTGGTTGTTGCCCTTTGCCCAGTAGCTCTTTTTTACCGCCAGGCAACAGGCAGATTACTTCACCATTTTCTGTCCAGGCATATACTTTTTTTTCTCCTATAAGTTCCATAGTGCAGCCTTTACCTTCGCCCAGTTCAATCTCTGGTTTTCCGGGTTCGCATAAAAAAACTTTTCTTTCCCTGCGCCAAACCGTTTGCAAATTGCCGTTATTGTCAACAGCCATTGCGCCCCCATCCATTGGACAACCATTTAAGGCCCAGCTTGCATTACCTAATTTCTGTGCCTGACCAAAACTTTTTCCGGCATCTGCTGAATGCATCAAATACAAATCCCTGTTTCCATTCAACCAGTTACGAAACATAACATATATGTTGGCACCTTTCACCAATACAGAAGGCTTACAGCATTCACAAACAGTACTATCAGGAGAAGCGTAAAGCATGGTATTGGCAGACCAGCTTACGCCACCGTTATTTGATATTGCGCCAAATATTTTATTGTGCTTATCTCTCAGATCAAGCCAAACGGCAAAGGTATTTTGGCCATCAGCACTTAAAGCCATCAAACCTTCTTTGGAAATTGTATCTACATCATTAACCCGGGCTCCTGCTTTCCAGTTACCTGCATCATTTTTTGTATAACAAAAAATATTCCCAGGACCATTACAGGCAATGACTGTTAATCCATTATCGGAAGCGGCTATTTGTGGCCCACGGGTATGTGCAGATACCAGTTCGGGCAATACACTGATCAGGGCAGGGGTTGAAAAACTGATGCCATTATCGGTTGATACGCTGTACATAATACTATCACCTGTTCCGAATACCAAATGAAGCCTACCTGAATTGTCTTTTGCAACTGCCGGCATTTGCCCCGGTGCTATCACTAATGATTCTGCTGCCGTCTTTTTTTGTTCTCTGCAAGCGTTGAAAAAAACAATAATAAACACGATTGTCAATAAACTGAGCGTTTTCATTTCTTTAATTTTAAAAAATTATTGTTTGCTGGACTTATTTATGAATTTTCAAAAACTGTTCAGCTGTCATAGTTGGTATTTCAGCTGATTTATAATCTTTAAGATTTCGTGTAACCAATACTTTTATATTATTTTCAATTGCAGTAAAATATTGTACAGCATCTTCAAAATCTTTAAAATCTGATGCTAAAGCTAAGTCAATAATTTTGTCATTAACTGCCAATACTGTTACAAGTGTTTTAAACTTTAGCAACCTTTTCTTTGCCTTGTCAGTTGAATACTGCTTTGATAAAATGTAGTTGAGGTTTGTGAATGCCAGGGATGATACATGAATTTGTATTTCATTCTTATCCGCTGCAGAAAATAGTTTTGCTGAATGAATATAAAATGGTTCTCTATTGCTCAGTAAATCTAAAACAATGTCTGTGTCTACAAATATTTTTTCCATTTATTTGTATTTGTCAGTTAAATAATCAGCATATCCATTTTTCTTATGGTTATAGTCATTGGGTAAATCGATTATTCCAGAAAGGCTTTTTACCAATGGGGTTATTTTTTCTGACGTATCATTGTCATTCGTTATTTTATGCAAATAATTCTCTATTAATTTTGACAGGCTTGTCTTGCGCAACTTTGCATAATCCTTTGCTTTTTCAATTACAGCTTGCTCTAATTTTAGTGTAAGTTTAGTGTCCATATTTTTAATTTTACGTGTAAAAATACAAAATAAGTACGTACAACGGAAATGTATTTTATAAAAAGAGACTGGTTTCGATGTGGCGTTTTCAATGCTGAAATATTTACTTAAACTCATTTTCAATATTACCTAATTGTAAACAAACGGGGTTGTATTAAGCTAAAAAATAGTTTGGGCATCATGTTTTATATATTTTAAAACCCTTTACAGTAAAAGGTTTCATCGTTATTTTTACCCATTAAGCAACATAAAACAAGCGTTAAGTTGGTTTCATTTGCAAAAAAAACTGTTCTACTTTTACATCATCAAATTAATCCGTTAGGCACAAAAAAATAAAAGCCTCACATCTAACACCCAACATTGCCTGCTGTACGAAGATAGAAGTATGTACAAATTTCCCCGATTGCTGTTAATGAAAAATAGAAATGTATTTTATTTATTTATTAAATTTTAAAAATTCTAATCATGAAAACTTTAAAAAACAATTCACGCATTTTTGTTGTAGCCCTGGTAACATTATTCAGCGTTGCACTTACATCTTCTGCAAATGCAGCAGATAACAAAGGAACTGATCCTGTAACTGTAAAATACGTAGGCAAAGCCAACGACCTGGCAATCTTTCAGGTGGTTTTTGTAAGCGATTCAGTAGCGCAATACGAAATTTCTATTACAGATAAATACAGCAGCCTTTATTACGAAAAAGTAAAAGGTACAGAAATAGTTAGAAATTATCAATTTTACAGCACTGATGCTGATGGTGGTTCTACTACTGATGAAATTCTTGTAACTGTAAAAAACACTTTAACAAAAGAAGTTAGCACTTACAAAATTTTGCCAAATGCCAGCTATAAAAAAGAAGCTGCTTATGTAGCAAAGCTGTAAATGAATTCCTAAGATCGATCCTGGTTTCTTAACCGGGGTTGATCTTACTTTTTAATTTCCTCCTCCTTATAGTTGTAAAATAAATTTACAATATCAACCAGCAACCGGTAAGGCGGTCTGCCCGCTGCAGTAACTATCAAATAGTTTTTTTAAGAAGCAGCTCAATTCACAAAAAGAAAAAAGAAATTTTATATAGCATTATACCCTTAAAAGTCTGTTGTAACAGATACTTTGCAACAGCTATGAAAACTAAGCGGATGCTTCAGCAATGAGGATTATCCGCTATTTTTTATTGGGGGAATTATCTGAATTTGTTGTAGAGAAAATTTTTATTCCGGTTCTGTAACACGGCGAGTCGGCAAAGGCCAGACATCGGCTGGGAGGGTTTGGGAAACGCAGAGCGGAATTAATGTTTTGCTGTTTTGCCCTGCTTGCTGTTAGTAGCGGGCATTCTCTAAACATACTATGGAATTACAAAAATCAAAAAGAATGTCAGAAGTCCGCTAATCACAATTGTTACTATCATCTTTTGGGGTTCAATTTTAAATCGGTCTTTAATATTTGGTTTGCATAAAACGTATAAAATACTACCAAAAAAAAGCAATTGAATAATGTAGGCAATTAGTGATGGTGTTGGGAATAAATTATCAAAGGCAGTCAAGCCAGAAGAATTCCTACTTAAGCTTTTAATGAACATCCAAAGTATTCCAACGGCAGAATATGTCAAAAAAAATACTAAAAGTATCCAACCTAATGTTTTTTGTCTCCAAAACAATATTGTCGCTGTAGGAATAATTACAATTGGTAAAAAATAAAAGAAACTACTAGTGTCAAACCTTGTAATGTCTTTAAGCATTAGTGTCAGCATTTTTAAATCGCTGATTATTTGGTAAAGAAATAGTCCACCAAAAATGATTACTATGAGCCTAATAGTTTTTTCTGTTGAAGGAATTCCGGATTGAATGGGGTTAATAGTGTCAATAAAAGTGTGACCCGCTGCCTTTATTTTAGTTTCAACTGCTTTTACTTTTTCTCTATCCTTTTCTTTTTGCGCCTGTTTAGCAACAAGGGGCTGTCTGGCTTCTTGTGTCTCGGTGTCAGAAAGTTGTCTGTTTGCAAATTCCTCTTTTGCCGCCTCTACTGCTAATGGTTGGTAGTTGGCTGGATTGTCTAATATGTTCAATAGCTCCGTGTCGCTAATTGTTTTATAGTATTCACTGAAGTTGTTTGATGTCCTCATATGCTTCATAAATATATGATACAAGAAGCTACTCTTACAAATTTTTCATTTTTGATTTACAACAGGCCAATGTTATAAATTTTGTATTCTTACCAGTACAATTCTTTTTTCATCTCATTAATCCTTATTCCGCTCCTTCCACATTTCGTTAAAAGTTTTTTTGCTAAAATCGAGACTATTGCGGTGTTTGGCCCATCCTTTAAATAAGCTGTTTACTACACGGTTTTTTATATCGCCATTGCCCATATTCATCATCCCTCTTTTAAGGCTGGCCATTTTCCAGAGCTTCCACGACATTTTTTCGCTGAAAGTTGTAAGGCCTTCCTGTACAGATTCACGGCGGTTTTCCAGTAATAATTCGTGCAGGTTAATTTTTACAGGGCACACTTCTGTACAGGCACCGCAAAGCGAAGAAGCATAACTTAAATGCTTAAAGTTTTCCATACCCTGCAGGTTGGGTGTTATCACGCTTCCGATGGGGCCACTGTAAGTAGTGCCATATGTATGGCCGCCAATATTTTTATACACCGGGCAAACATTTAAGCAGGCACCACAGCGGATGCAGTACAGGCTTTGTCTTTGTTTTGGATTGGCTAAAATATCTGTACGGCCATTGTCTAATAATACCACATACATTTCTTCGGGCCCGTCTGTTTCATTTGGCTGACGTGGGCCGGTTATAATAGTGTTGTAAACGGTTAATGTCTGGCCGGTACCAAAAGTAGACAGCATCGGCCAGAACAAAGCAAGGTCCGTCATGGATGGTATCATTTTTTCTATGCCAACAATTACAATATGTGTTTTGGGAAATGCACAGCTTAACCTGGCATTGCCTTCATTTTCGGTAACTGCCACCGCACCAATATCGCCGATGATAAAATTGGCACCCGTAACACCTACTTCGGCCTGGGTATATTTTTCTCGCAAAATTTCTCTTGCCACCTGCGTCAATTGTTCCGGGGTATAATTAACGGGTGTGCCCAGTTTGTTATTAAAAAGCCTGGCCACATCTTCCTTGCTTTTATGCATGGCAGGTGTTACAATATGGTAAGGCGCTTCACCATCTAACTGCTGTATGTATTCGCCTAAATCTGTTTCTATACTTTCTATTCCATTTTTTTCCAGTGCATCATTCAGGTGAATTTCTTCGGTGACCATGCTCTTGCTTTTCACCAGTGTTTTGCAGTTTTTTTCTTTGCAGATGGCAAGTATGGCTTCAATAGCCTGTTCTGCATTTTCGGCCCATATTACCTTGCCGCCACGGTTGGTAAAGTTTAGTTCAAAGGTTTCCAGCTGAAGATCCAGTGTTTCAATGGCACGCCACTTAACATTTTTGGCTCTTTCTTTAGCAAGGTTGATATCAGCAAATTGCTCTTTGCCTTTTGGTACTACAGCATTGTACTTACCAATATTAAAATTTATTTTTCTGCGATGGTCAAGGTCGCCGGCTTTGATGGTGCTTTTGGCAATAAAGGTTTGCGATTGTTCTGTCATGCTTTTTGATTGTAGTTAGAAATTTCTTATTCGCAATTTGCCATTTTGGTAAACAGCAAATTTGTCTTTTATTTCATCAATATATTGCGGAATGATATTTTGAATAGCAGCAAGTTTTTCTTCAGCCACAGCATCTTCTAACCTGAGAAGCAAAATTCCTTTATGATTTAATTTGTTTTTAAAAACCAACTCGCCAAAATCTTTATCCATTGAGATAATGAATGCATCCTCTTTTATAGCTATCTCAATGATATGAAGGTCTTCCATTTCCGGGTTTATATCTCTTATGACAATAACCTTATAAAATTCTTTTTTTAGCCATTCTTCTATAATTTTTCCAACACCTGCATCTACAATGAATGTTTGGTTTTTCATGCGGCTATTTCTTCTTCATTTGAGATTATTTTGGCAGCAAACAGAAGACAGGCTTTAATATCATCTTCTTCAAGCAATGGATATTCTTCAATAATTTGTGCATGAGAAATTCCCCGGGCCAACATTTTAATTATTTGTTCAACAGAAATTCTCATTCCCCTAATAACAGGCTTACCTGCAAGCACTGCTGGGTTTGTAGTAATTCTGTTTAATAAAGTAGTATCCATAACACTGGTATTTTGGTAAAGTTACTAAATCATTTTACTATCATCCCTAAGCCATACAATTCTATTGCTTACTTACAGCGTTGACGCCAACACCCCTAACACTTTACCCACTTTTGTAAATGCTTCAATGGCTTTATCCAAATGTTTTTGCTGATGTGCAGCACTTAACTGTACCCTTATACGGGCCTGGCCCTTGGCCACTACAGGAAAGAAAAAACCAATTACATAAATACCTTCTTCTAATAATTGTGCGGCAAAATTTTGTGCCACCACCGCATCATATAACATAATGGGTACAATGGGATGTTCGCCGGGCTTTATATCAAAACCAGCTTCTGTCATTTTTTTTCTAAAATATGCTGTATTGTAAGCAAGCGTATCTCTTAACTCGGTTGTTTCGCTCAACATATCCAGCACTGCAATAGAAGCGCCCACAATGGCCGGCGCCAATGTGTTGCTAAATAAATAAGGGCGGCTGCGCTGACGAAGCATTTCTATAATTTCTTTTTTGCCACTGGTAAATCCGCCACTGGCACCACCAAGCGCTTTTCCCAGAGTGCCGGTAATAATATCTATGCGCCCCATTACACCACGGTACTCATGTGTACCCCTGCCCGTTTTGCCCAAAAACCCGCTGCTATGGCATTCATCAATCATTACAATGGCATCATATTTATCGGCCAGTCCGCACATTTTATCTAATTGTGCAATAGTACCATCCATACTAAAAGAACCATCCGTTACAATAACGCGGCTGCGTAAATTGGCTGTTTCTTTTAGTTTTAATTCCAGGTCGGCCATATTATTATGTTCGTACCGGTGGCGTTGCGCCTTGCATAATCTTACCCCATCTATTATAGAGGCATGGTTTAAAGCATCGCTGATAAGCGCATCTTCTTCACTAAACAAAGGTTCAAAAAAACCGCCATTTGCATCAAAAGCAGCCGCATATAAAATGGTATCTTCTGTACCTAAAAAATCGGCTATCTTTTTCTCCAGCTCTTTGTGAATATCCTGGGTACCACAAATAAAGCGCACACTGCTCATACCAAAACCATGAGAGTCGGTATACTTTTTAGCTGCAGCGATAACTTTTGGATGAGCCGAAAGGCCAAGGTAATTGTTGGCACAAAAATTTAAAACCGTTTTGCCGTTCACAATAATTTCAGCTCCCTGCGGACTGGTAATGATGCGTTCTTTTTTTGATAAACCTGCACTTTCAATCTGGGAAAGCTCGGCGGCAATTCTTTGTACAAAATTCTTGTTCATGGCAGTAATTTATTTTTGGTACTATAAAACAAAATTAATTTCTACTTTTTATCTATTAAGGGCTATTTTTTATGTAGCGCTTTATGGAATATTATTATAATTTAATCTTATACTGTAATGGAGTAAAATTTTTACAGTTAAGCAAAATTAAGCAAGCAGATTATCATACCATCAGCTGCGGGAGAATAAGTATAACAATTTTGTTTTATACTGTAACTTTTTGAGGTTCAAGTACGTCTAATCCCTCAAAAACAACCCTTTATGACAATAAAAAAATCTGTCCTATTTTTTTGCACTTGCAATTAATTGTACGAAACAAATGAAGTCCCTACTATTCCATATCTGCATTTTATGTCTGTCAGGTTCTTGTATTAAAAAGACATCGGTCCCAGAAAGCAAACCAAATAACGAATCAAGACAAGTAACTATTGATGACTCGACAGTTTATTCTGTTGTGACATATCTTTTTAAAAACAAAACGTCAAACCCATTTCTTAAATATGAGAAAGTGGTAGAAACTGCAGAAATGCCATTCTTCTTTTCGTTTAGTACCGACTCTGTAGAAATCGTAAAACTTGACTCCATTTTTTCTTCAACAGACATGGAATACATGCAAGCCCAAAAAAAACAATTTTATAAATTTAAACTCTACCAATCAAAATTTAACTATAAGATAATTTTATCAAAAGATTCACTTGACCTTATAAAGAGCTACCCGTATTGTTATATTTCTTTTCCAGTATTTAGTGCCGACAGAGACAAGTTTATAATCCGGGCAGGCTATGTTTGTGGAGTTCTCTGTGCTGAGGGTGCAATATTTATATATCAAAAAAGTGGCAAAGGCTGGAAAATAATAAAAGTTTTAAATCAAACTATCAGCTGACATTACTTCGTACTTATTGGTATTTCCTTCTCCTAAAATAGTTCCTGCAGCCACCCCTGCAAAATGCTGCAAACAGGTTAAAGAAACAGCCGTTTTTTTACCATGGAATATCTTTTCACCATTAATGTTGCATACAATAGCGTAAATTATTTTTATATTTTGTAACTTTTAACTTTGCAACACGTATTAGCAATAACAAGCAACCAAATCAATTAACCAGGCACTAAAGCTTTATGACGGAGAGAGAGTATAATCAATGTGTAACCCAGTATGCAGACAATGTATACCGCTTTATCCTCAAAAACCTGGGGCATGAAGCAGACGCACAGGATGTAGTGCAGGGGGCCTTTGAAAAAATGTGGATCAACAGGCAGCATGTGGATAATGACAGGTGCAAAAGTTATTTGTTTATGGTGGCTTACCACCAAATGATAGATCATATAAGAAAAAATAAACGTATTAGTTTAAAGGAAGAATTTAAGGAAGAGGCAAAAGTGAGTAACCGTCAGCAGCATGATGCAAAAAGGGTTTTAAACGAGGCGTTGAATAAGCTGACTGATATTCAAAAAAGTCTGGTGATGCTAAAAGATTATGAAGGATACAGTTACCAGGAAATTGGTGAAATTACCAACCTGAATGAAAGCCAGGTAAAAGTATATTTGCACCGGGCAAGATTGATATTAAGGGAATATTTGGTAAAACCAGAGAACGTAATTTAAATGATAGTACTACTGAAATTTTTTCAGCAACCAATAATAAACAATGAACATTAACCGACATAATTACGAATCGTTTTTTTTACTGTATGTAGACAATGAGTTGTCTGCACGGGAAAGAAATGCCGTGGAATTATTTGTTCAGGAAAATGCAGATTTAAAAAAAGAGTTGCACATGCTGCAACAAAGTATTGTGCAGGCAGATACTGTTGTTTTTAACGGTAAGCACAATTTATTAAAACCAGAAATAATTTCAGCAGCATTAGAGGAACAATTGTTATTGTATATAGATAAAGAACTTAATGCAAAGCAACAAAAAGAGCTGCAGCTGGTTTTGGCTGCAAATGAAGGAGCCGCTGCTGAATTACGGTTGCTGCAACAAACAAAAGTTGCTTCTGATAATGATATAATTTTTGCTGATAAACAATTATTATACAGAAAAGAGCCAGCCCGTATAATTGCTTTTGGCTGGAGGAGGATAGCTGTGGCTGCGGTTATTATTGGTTTTTCAATTTGGTGTACGGCTTTATATTTCAACAGCACCACTAAGATTACCGATAACCAAACAGCTGCAAATATTGATGCACAAAAGGCTAATGCAGCTAAAGATAAACCGGTTACTGCAAACGCTGCAGAAAAAACACTGGCACCGGAAACAGTTGTTGCCAGTACCATAGGGCCTGTTATAAACGAAAAAAGCATACAAAAAACAGTTAAGCCGTCAGTGGATGTTCAGCAAAAAACTCCTGTTACAGAAAAGAGCAATGAGCTGGCAACACAACAAAAAATAAATTCAAATAATTTGCCTAAACCATATTTTGAAGAAAATAACAATGAACCCGGTAACAAAAACAACCCTGCTAACGTACTACCACAAACACAGGATATCAGTAAAAACATTGTTGTTAATTTAGATAATGAAAAAAAGGGTCACGCTGAAGAAACTAACCAGGCTAATGTTTATACAACTGCCTTTACCGATAGAAGTAATGAAAATAAAGATGTGGGTTTTGCACTTTCAGATGATGAACCAAAAAAGAGCAAGCTTACAGGTTTACTTCGAAAAGCAAAACGTTTATTAGATCGTAACACACAAATGAAAACTGGCGACAACAATAACTTAAAAGTTGCCAACGTAGAAATTGTCCTTCAATAAATTTAAAAAAAACAACATGAACAAGCTATTTACATTAATGGCACTGGCATTTGTATGCACAGCGGCTACAGCACAAACAGACAGTACAGCTAAACCAGATACAGTGAAACTGTCAGTAACAAAAAGCGATACAATCCGTGTTGGAAATATTGTAATTGTTACAAATGGTAAACATGACGATGATTCAAAATCAAACAACGTAAAGATTGAACTTGGCAGGCACAACAATAAAAATATGTCGAATATTACCACCGACTGGTTTGTTTTTGATGTTGGATTTCAAAACTATACCGATAAAACCGATTATGCAGCGGCTACCGCCAATCAATACCTGTTAAATGAACCCGGCACTACCTATCCATTAGGTAAGAACGATTTTAAACTGAAGGCAGGTAAAAGTATAAATGTAAATATCTGGTTTTTTATGCAGCGGCTAAATCTTGTACAGCACCATTTAAATTTAATATATGGCCTTGGTATTGATTTTGATAATTACGTGTATAGTGCAGCACTTTCGTTTAAGCAGGCGGGTTATACCCCTTATTCTGCAACTGAAACAATACCGCATCCTTATGTTATTAGAGATTCCATTACTTTTAAAAAAGACAAACTGGCTTCTAACTATGTAACAATACCGGTTATGTTCAATTATGCAAGCAGTCCAGATTACCGCAATAAGGGATTTAATGTGAGTGCGGGTGTCAGTATAGGCTATTTATACAATTCCAGGAATAAACAAAAAAGTTATCAAAGGGGTAACCTTAAAAATTTTGG
>JAYVZR010000323.1:0-4059 GCA_043783135.1 Ferruginibacter sp.
AGATCGGATTGTTGAAAAAAATCATTTTCATTTCTTTATGTACGACACATTACAATTGAACGATATGCTCGTTCCTGAGTTGCATGATATTGCAGAGCAATTTATAATTTCCAACTACAAAAAACTAGAAAAGCAGGAGCTGATAGACAAGATCCTTGCTAAACAAATCTCTATGAACACAACAGCCAAAAACGGAGAGGAAGAAAAGCCCAAGCGTAAACGTACTGTAAAGCCGGTAGCTGCTAATGCAGTTGTAACACCAGAAAAGCCCAAGGAGGAAGTAAAGCCCGAACACAAGGCAGCACCAAAACATCAGGAATTTAAAAGTCCTAAAAAAACGGAACATACAGATAAAAGAAAGCAAGCGATTATAAAAGATGAATCAGAGGAAGACCTTCAGCCTATAACTGATGAAGAAAGTACCATACCTGCTGCCATAGCTTCACTTCTGCACGAGGAAGATGATGTGCAACAACAACAGCCCGAAGTACAGCAAAACGAAAACAGCCAGCAAGGCAGTTTACCCAATAAGCAATACCAGCAGCGGAGAGACCAACAGGTTTTTAATATTGAATTTGACGGTATCATTTTAGGCGAAGGTGTATTGGAAATGATGCCTGATGGTTACGGTTTTTTAAGAAGCAGCGATTACAACTACCTTTCTTCACCGGATGATATTTATGTTTCCCCGTCTCAAATAAAATTGTTTGGTTTAAAAACTGGCGATACGGTGTATGGATCTGTTCGTCCGCCAAAAGAAGGGGAAAAATACTTTGCTTTATTAAAGGTTGAAACCATTAATGGAAAAAGCCCCGAAGAAGTAAGGGACAGGGTTCCATTTGATTACCTGACGCCATTATTTCCATTCGAAAAACTAAATCTTACCACTTCAGCGAGCAATTATAGTACAAGAATAATGGACCTGTTTACACCAATTGGTAAAGGTCAGCGTGGATTGATTGTTGCCCAGCCAAAAACGGGTAAAACAATGTTACTGAAAGAACTGGCAAACGCTATTGCAGAAAATCACCCGGAATGTTACCTGATGATTGTACTGGTGGATGAAAGGCCGGAAGAAGTTACTGATATGGAACGTAGTGTTAAGGCAGAAGTAATTGCAAGCACTTTTGATGAACCTGCTGAAAAGCATGTAAAAGTTTCAACCATTGCGCTGCAAAAAGCAAAACGTTTGGTAGAGTGTGGTCATGATGTAGTGATATTATTAGATAGTATAACCCGTTTGGCAAGGGCACATAACACTGTGGCCCCATCAAGCGGTAAAGTGTTGAGTGGTGGTGTGGAAGCAAATGCCATGCAAAAACCAAAACAATTTTTTGGCGCTGCCCGTAAAATAGAATTTGGCGGTTCACTAACGATAATTGCTACAGCACTGGTAGATACCGGCAGTAAAATGGACGAAGTTATTTTTGAAGAGTTTAAAGGTACGGGTAATATGGAATTACAGTTAGACAGAAGATTATCAAACCGCCGTATTTATCCTGCCATTGATATTGTTTCTTCTTCAACCCGTCGAGATGACCTGTTACTGGATAAAGAAACTTTTCAGCGCATGTGGGTTTTGCGTAAACATATGGCTGATATGAATCCTGAAGAAGCTTTGAATACATTGCTAAAGAATATGAAAGGAACAAAAGATAATGCGGAATTTTTAACTTCTATGAACGGATAAAGACAATTTTAAAATGTGAAAATATTTATATGTAAAATTAAAAAGCCGCTGTTTATTCAGCGGCTTTTTTAATAAAAAATGTACAATAAAACCCTGAAGTAAATGTTTTATAATTTTGTAAAAGAGTTAATTAAAAAACAGGTTTTCAACATGGGTAAAGAAACTTTTATGTTTGCGTGACTATTTAAAGAGCAGGTGTACATGGCGGTATATAAAATTTTAATAGAAGAATTTTTACAATTAGCTAAACTAAACCCTGTGCTGGATGTACGCAGCCCGGGCGAATACCGGCATGCCGGTATACCAGGCGCATATAGTTTGCCGTTATTTAGTGATGAAGAAAGAAAAGTGGTGGGCACAGCTTATAAACAGCAAAGCAGAAAAATAGCCATCAAAACAGGCCTGGATTATTTTGGAATAAAAATGCGGCCAATGGTAGAAGAAGTGGAAAAGTTGTTTGATGGCGCTGGCAGAAAAGAAACACCGGAAATACAGCAGGTTGTTTTGGTGCATTGCTGGCGTGGCGGGATGCGCAGCGCAGGTGTGGCATGGTTGCTGGACCTTTATGGATTTAAAGTATATACTTTAACCGGCGGGTATAAAGCCTATCGCAGATGGGTAAGGGCACAATTTGAAAAGCAGTATAATTTAACTGTTTTGGGAGGCTATACCGGATCAGGAAAAACAATGGTACTACAGGAATTAGGTAAAATGGGTCACCAGGTTATTGACCTGGAAAAATTAGCGAGCCATAAAGGGTCGGCTTTTGGAAGTTTAGGTGAAAAACCACAGCCAACACAGGAGATGTTTGAAAATTTGCTGGCGCAAAAACTGGATGGAGCAACAGCATTTTCTACAAGCAGTGTTTTGGAGGAAATATTTATCGAAGATGAAAGCCAGCGGATAGGCACCATAAATATACCCGGTAATTTTTGGATGCAAATGCGCAAAAGCAGTTTATTATTTTTGGATATCCCTTTTGAAGAAAGGCTTGATTACATAACAGAGGAATATGGCAAATTTGAAAAAGAGGGCATGGTAAATGCTGTTATACGGATTCAAAAAAGATTAGGCGGACTGGAAACAAAAAATGCGATTAATTATTTACTGGAAAATAACCACAGGGAATGTTTTAGTATTTTGTTAAAGTATTACGATAAACATTACGAAAAAGGTTTACACAACAGAGAAAATTTGGCTCAATTATTAAAGAAAATAGTTTGTGCAAATGGTGAAATAAAAAACAATACCCAAAAACTGATTAATGAAAAAACTACTATTATATAAATTATTTTTACTGGCAACGATTTTACCTGTTAAGCTTTTTGCACAGGATATTACCGGCCTTTGGAAAGGCGAACTGTATGTTGATTCTACAAAAAAATATTTACCCTACGAGATTTCTATCAGCGAAGTAAAAGGTAAATTGGTTGGTTATTCTCATATAACTTTTGAAGAAAATGGTAAAATAGAAACAGGTTTACGGGATATTACTATAGAACGGAAAGATGCTAATATAATTATTGAAGATGTTAGCCTGATAAATAATTCATTCAGTTCTGTTCCGCCAAAAAACATTAAAAAAACAATGATGGTTATCTTAACCATCGAAGATACCATAATGAGGCTTACAGGTACCTGGAGCACCAATCGTACAAAGCACTATTTTGCAGCAACAGGCACTGTACAAATGCAACGTAAAAATGATTATAAGGCCACCGTATTATACAAAAAATTAGACTCACTGAAATTAGCTGATAAAGTAGTGTTTAACGAACCTGCAAAAAAACCACAACCGGTAATTGTAGCAGTGCCACCACCTGTTGTGCCTCCAGTTGCAGTAATAACAAAACCGGTTGAAGAAAAAAAACAGCCACCGGTAATAGTGAAAGAAACGCCACCTGTTGTAACCCCGGTGACTGTAGCTAAAATCATTGAAGAAAAAAAGGCAGCAGTTCAAATCGCAAAAGAAACTCCACATGCCCCAACAGCTGTAGCTGTAACAAAGCCTGTTGAAGTAAAAAAGCAGGCACCACCACCAACTGTACAACCTGCAATTGTTAAACCAGTGGCTCCGCCTGTAGCAGTAGCGATAAAGCCTGTTGAAGTAAAAAAAGCACCGCCTGTTATTGTGAAACCAACTCCAACGCCACCTGTTGCTACCACGCCTTTAATTACAGAAAAACCAAAAGAAATAGCTACAGTGGTTGTTGAAAAAAAACCGGAACCTTTAATACTTCCTGCTGCTGCAACAGGAGCGGCTGATGTAAATAAAAGAACTATTTCTACAACCCAATCAGTGTTTTATACAGCGGACAGCCTCGTACTTACCTTGTATGACAATGGATATGTAGATGGCGATACCGTGA
>JAYVZR010000324.1:0-4054 GCA_043783135.1 Ferruginibacter sp.
TTGAGAACCACCAAATAACTGCATTTATAGAAATGATATGTCCGGCTGTTTCTCTCATAATATTGGGTGCTGGTAATGATGTGCTGCCTCTTGCTGAAATGGCCTCAATTATAGGATGGCAAACAACCGTAATAGATGGAAGGCCTGCCTATGCCAAAGCAGAACGTTTTGGCAGCACATGCCAGGTATTGGTTAGCAAACCTGAAAATGTACTGAGCCAAATTGCAATTGATGAACAAACTGTTTTTGTGCTGATGACCCACAATTACAATTATGATATAGCTATGCTGGGTACTTTGCTAAGCAGAAATTTAGTATATATCGGTATGCTGGGTGCCCGTAAAAAAAAGCAACAAATGCTTAAAGAATTACAACAGAAAGGAATGCATTTTACAAGTAAACAACTGTCTGTTTTGCATAGCCCGATTGGATTGGATATCGGTGCCGAAACACCTGAAGAAATTGCCTTGTCAATTATTGCAGAAATAAAAGCAGTGTTGAGTGGCAGGCAAACTTTATCCCTTAAAAATAATACCACCGCAATTCACAATCGCAGCACAGCCAAAATTGAGGAAGTAACTATATTTTCAAAGCAATAAAACAATCCAGCTATTTCTGCAAATAAACATTTTAATAATTGCGGCATAGTGTTGCTGGCTGCCGGCAGTTCTACCCGCCTGGGTAAACCTAAACAGTTGCTTGCCTACAATGGTAAGAGCTTGTTGCGCCATAGTATAGAAGTTGCTGCAGGTGCAGGTATACAAGCACTGATAACAGTTTTAGGAGGCAATGCGGATTTATTAATACCTGAAATTGACAGCAACAATACACTGGTAGTTATTAATAAAAACTGGAAAGACGGAATGGCAACTTCTATTAGTACGGGTCTTTCTGCATTACTGGAAAAATATCCTGTGATGGAAAATTCAATTTTTATGACCTGTGATCAACCTTTTGTAAACGCATCTTTGCTAAACGATTTAATAATTACCCATCAACAGACAGGTAAACCAATTGTGGCAAGCAGTTATGATGGAATACTGGGTGTGCCTGTGTTATTTAATAAAACATTTTTTGCCAAATTATTACAACTACAAGGCGATACGGGTGCAAAAAAAATTATTCAGCAACATATTACCGATGTAGCGACTGTAATATTTCCCAAAGGGAAAATTGATATTGATACAATGCAAGACTATGAAAATTTGTTGAAAAATAATATATAATTTGTATCAGCAGTTAAATGAATGTTTGACATTTAAACCCAAATCTGGTTTGATAGCTTAGATACAGGAGTTTTTTATTTTCAGCTAAGGTGATAAATAAATTTTACCCTGAAGTGGCCTGTTTTATTGAGCCTATCCCGCCTGTTCGTAAGCCTGCTTAATTAATTGTATTAAATCCCTGGTAATTATTTTTTCATCCATTATTTTAATACGATGGGTACACATAGCGTTCCAGCTGCCGGCAGCTTCTACATTGCCCGAAGCATCTAACCCTTTAATGTTTAATCCAAGGGCTAATCTAGTTTTGGAAGAAGGTTGAATAATAGCGAATTGCTTTTTTCTTCTAAGGCTCACATACCCCTTTTTGGGAGAAAGCTCCACATCTTTTCCAAAAGCATTGATGGCATTTACCAGTTTATCATACTATGGCTTCAGGTTTTCTTTTCCCGTGTATTGCTCCGTTACCCAATGGGTTTCGTTTTCTGTTGCAGCTGCATGTGTTTGTTTAGCATAGTGTACCAGCATATTTGCATTGCCATGTGTAAAGCCATGTTTTTCTTTTAAGTATTTAACGAGTTCCCCATGTTTTTCAAATCCGGTTTTCTTAAGAATGGTACCCCAGTCTGCTATTTTTTTACCGGATGCTTTTTCAATGTTGGCAATTTGAGTACCGTATGCCTTATTTAAAGATTCGCTGCTCATAAATTATCTTTTAAATTTTTTTTCATATAGTGTTATCCATTCCTTTACTGTCATTTTAGTACAGAGTTCACCTATTAATTTATACGGAATATTTTCCGGTTTTTTAAACCGCACACAGCTTTTACCCATATCTAATTTTCCTATACCGGCCTTTGCATATTCATCGGTAAACCATTTCAATAAATCAGTATCGGCATACATGCCCATATGGTAAAGTGCAATAAAGTTTTTTTGCGATGCCAACGAAAGAAAAGGCAAAGGCAGTTTGGGGTCGCAATGATAACCCGGCGGGTAAATGCTATGTGGCACAACATACCCAATCATACCATAGCCCATTTCTTCAGTAAACCCCTTTGGCAAATTTTTCCCGATTGTTTTTCGCAATTTGGTAATTGCCTGCTGCCTTTCGGCTGGTAATTCAACAACATATTGTTTTACCGTTACTGCCTTCGATTGCATAACTACTTTACTTTTTTATAATAAAAATTTTGTCTTTTTTCAGGAGCTTCAGTGCCATCATCCACAAAAGCGTATAATGAATCTTTATTGATTAGTTTATATACAATCCGTTTTGGAAAATCATGCTGGCTGTTTTCAAAAACAAACTCATTGTTTGCTGATTTTGTCATTTTAAAACTAACAGGCGTTTTATAATTCTGATCTTCCACAGTAGAGATATAAAAAATTCCTTCACTGGTATTTTTGAGGGCTACCCTTTCATTTATGATGGTGTCATTCCCCTTTATCAGGTATCCTTTACTCTGCAAATAATTTTTATCTATCTTTTTCCATTCTTCATAAATAGCGCCCCGCTTGGTAGTCATTTTCCACGTGCCTTCCAAAGCATACAGCTTCTTAAATACTTTTTCATCTGAAATAAAAAATGCTGACAAACCTATAACTACTGTAATTAAAATTATTATTTTTTTCATTGCTTCTTTTTTGGAAGTTTTGAAAGTACAAGATTATAAGATTGCAGGGCAAACTGTTGCCACTCCTTTTTTGAAAGCCGGTTAATGTCATCTACAAAAACCCACTTATTTTTTGCGAGATAAGGTGGCGGCTTAAATCCTGTTCTTTCAATTAATTCATTAAATGTTTCTTCATTTGTTTTAAACGAAGCAGAAACAGGAATAGTGTCTGGTGATGTAACCAAAAACATTTTACCGCCAATGCTAAAACACGATCATGTTCCCATTTAATATCTACGGTTACGTTGTCAGGGCTTTTGCAAAATTGCTGGATATCATGGAGTGTCATTTCCTTTTTTTTGTAGATGCTTTTGCAATCGTATTATAGTCCAATGCCAGTTTCACCCACCAGGTTAATTTCAATTTTGTATTCAATGCTTCTTTATCTACAAATACAAATCCTCTCATTATTTTACCAGTAAATTCCATTGGCCTGCAGCCTTCTTTTTCCAATACTTCATCCATTTTTTGTGGATCAATCCTTACCATCATAGCATCCTTTTGAACACCCATGCACATCTTATCGTTTACCATAAAACATACTCCGCCAAACATTTTTTTCTCTTCCACATTTTTATGGGTGGCAATAATTATTTCCCTTGCCCGGTCCGCTAATTTTTCATCATATGCCATAGATGCTGTATTGCATTTTTACCAACAGTAATGTACACAATTATTTTTGTTGTGGAACTGAATGTAATGCAATCCTGTTACCTTCTGTATCTTTTATTACAGCCATAAAACCATATTCGGGGCTAATTTCTGTTTTAGGAACCATTATGCTGCCGCCTGCACCACCAACTTTATCCAATACATTTTGTACATCCGGGTTTGCATTCAGGTAAATCAACGGCCCATCTGTAGCCGAAGCAATATGAAACCCATCACTGTGTACCAATGCACCCCCGACCTGGGTCATCATATCGTTCAGGGGAAACATCCTCATTTGTAAATTTGGCATATCCATGGGCGTCATACTGATACCAAAAATAGTTTCATAAAATTTTTGCGCCCTGTTAAGGTCGGTTGTTGGTATTTCAAACCAATTAATTGCGTTATTCATATGTGATTTTTTAAATGTAAAAAAATATTGTTTAAACTTAGCCGTCTAATTGCATATTACCCCTTAAAGTGGGTGCATTTAAAATTGTCGCC
>JAYVZR010000325.1:0-4040 GCA_043783135.1 Ferruginibacter sp.
GCCTTTCTCGTAATTTCATTATACCAATTAGTACCTGCTTTATTGGCTCGGGTTATTTGGTTACTTGTAATATTATACTTACTTATATCCGCATTTGGATCTCCTTCAAAAGCCGCTGTGGGTGTAATGAAGTCTGGAAGTATTGGATTGGGGCCTTTTCCGTATTGTTTACTGCTTGGATTAGCTATACCTGAATTTCGTTGAGCTAGCCAAACTGCATCCGCTTCCTGTTGAGGAGTGGCAATATCAATACCATGGCCTGGCTGGGTAGAACCATAATAAGCATCATAACTTACCTTAGCTTTACCTGATTTACCTTTTTTAGTGGTAATTACAATTACACCATTTGATCCACGAACACCATAAATAGAAGCCGAGGCATCTTTAAGTACCTGCATCGATTCTATGTCACTGGCATTAATGTTGGTTAAACTTCCTGAAACACCGTCTATTAAAACCAGTGGCTGGTTGTTACCAAATGCAGTAATACCTCTAATGCGGATATCACTTGCAGCGCCTGGCTGACCAGAGGTAATAATAGTAACACCTGATGCACGACCCTGTAAAGCTTCTTCACCAGTACCAACAGGCACTTGTTTAAGACCGGCCACATTTACTACAGAAACAGCACCTGTAATATCTTTCTTTCTTTGGGCAGTGTACCCTGTTACAACTACTTCATTTAAAGACGAAGTTGTTTCATTTAAGGAAACCATAACAGTAGATCTTCCTGAAATACTAATTTCATCTGTACCATAACCTATAGAAGAAATAAGCAACGTGCTCTTGCCTTCGGGAACATTGATGGAGAATTCTCCATTTGCCCCTGTACTAACAGCAATTTTAGTTCCTTTTACACTGACCGTTGCCAAACCAACGGGAGAATTATCTTTTGCATTGGTTACCTTACCGGTAATTGTTTTTTGTTGAGCAAAGACTTGAGGAGAAAGGAATATACAGCATATCCATGCGAATATTCCCAAAAGAATTTTTTTTGACATATAGCAGCTTGGTTTAATTAATGATGATCGAAGGTAAAATTATTTTAAATGCAAATGTTAAAAAGAATACAAAATGATTAATATTATTTTATCTAAAAATGATACTTTTATCATTGATATTTTAAAAAGCATTATCAGTTAGCCAAGATTAACTTTTTAAAAAAAATATAAATTTTATAGGCTATAATTAATGGTATTCATATTACAAATTTCCCCTTAACCCCTGTTCCCTTTCCAGGGCTTCAAACAGTGCTTTAAAGTTTCCTTTGCCAAAACTTTTTGCCCCTTTGCGCTGAATAATTTCAAAAAATAATGTTGGCCTGTCTTCTACGGGTTTGCTGAATATCTGTAACAAATAACCTTCTTCATCCCTGTCAATTAATATACCCAGTTCGCTCAGCAGTTTCAGGTCTTCCTCTATTTTACCCACCCTGTCCAATACATCTGCATAATAAGTATCGGGTATTTTTAAAAACTCTACTCCCCTGCTTTTTAAATCTGTTACTGTTTGTACAATATCTGCAGTGGCTATGGCTACATGCTGTACCCCTTCGCCATTATAAAAATCCAGGTACTCTTCTACCTGGCTTTTCTTTTTTCCTTCTGCCGGTTCATTGATGGGAAATTTTACAAACCCATTTCCATTACTCATTACCTTACTCATCAAAGCGGAGTATTCGGTAGAAATATCATTGTCATCAAAACTGAGGATATTTTTAAAACCCATTACATCTTCATAAAATTTTACCCAGGGGTTCATCTGGTTCCAGCCTACATTGCCTACACAATGATCCACATATAATAAGCCTGTTTGTGCAGGATTGTAATCTGATTTCCATTGCCTGAAGCCCGGCATGAACAGGCCTTTGTAATTTTTTCTTTCTACAAATAAATGCACCGTTTCCCCATAAGTATGTATGCCGCTTATTATCACTTCGCCGTCATCATCTTTTAAAATTTCTGGTTGCTGATAACTTTTACCGCCACGCTGTGTGGTGGCTTCCCAGGCAGCCGTGGCATCTTCTACTGCAAGAGCTATTACTTTTACCGCATCTCCATGCAGGTAAATATGGTGTGCTATAGAATTGCCTGTTCGCAATGGCGTGGTTAACACAAACGTCAATTTATTTTGCCTTATCACATAACTCACCTTATCCTTTACGCCGGTTTCAGGCCCAGCATAGGCAAGTGACTGAAAGCCGAAAGCAGTTTTATAAAAGTGTGCTGCCTGTTTGGCATTGCCTACATAAAATTCTATATAATCTGTTCCCTGTAGCGGAAGAAAATCTGTTGTGCTATTAATAATTGATTTGGGTTGAATGGCTATCGTTTCCATTATTGCTTGTATTTAATTCGTTATTGAATTGATTGTTTACGGGAATTATAAACAATTACACGAACCCATGGCCAGCGCAAGCATCAGCAAAGTATAGCAGTTGCGTTTATCAAAAAATCTTTTATGTGGATAATCGGGGAGCATCTTATGATATAAAGGTAGATAATTTTAACGTGAAGTTTACAAGGTACCTGTAAGTGGCTATAGATAAGTTATACCCCAGTTCCACCAGATATATAGTTGCCATTGCCCATTTACAACTGCCATTCATCAATGGCTATTGTATTTGGCAAAATCACTCCGTACATTTATACATACTCAAAACTATTTTTATGAAAAAAACATTGCTTGTTATTGCAACACTATTTTTATTGCTGCCTTTTGTAAAGGCACAATTAACTACCACACCCAATGGAGGAAATAAAAAGGCCACCGTAGAAGAACGCATCGGCCTTACAGACGTTACCATACACTATGACCGGCCTGGCGTAAAGGGAAGAGAAGGAAAAATATGGGGCACATTGGTACCTTTTGGATTTACCGACCTTGGCTTTGGTACCAGTAAGGCTGCACCCTGGCGTGCAGGTGCCAATGAAAATACTACCATTGAATTTAGTACTGATGTAAAAGTGGAAGGCAAGAACCTTGCTGCAGGAAAGTATGGATTTTTTATTGCGGTGGGCAAAGAAGGATCCATATTGATATTTTCAAAAAACAGTACCTCATGGGGAAGTTTTTTTTATGATGATAAGGAAGATGCACTAAGGGTTACAGTGAAGCAGAAAACAAGTGACCAGTCTGTTGAATGGCTGCGGTTCGAATTTATGAACCAAACTGCCAACAGTGCTACTATCGCTTTGTTGTGGGAGAAATGGATGTTTCCTTTTACTGTTGAAACAGATGTAAACAAAAACCAGTTAGCAATATTTAGAAATGAATTAAAAAGTGACAAAGGTTTTGAATGGAAACCCTGGGCGCAGGCCGCAGAATGGTGTGCGGATAATAATACCAATCTTGAAGAAGGATTGCAGTGGGCAGATTATGCCATCAGCGGGCAATATATCGGAGAAAAGAATTTCAGGACATTAAGTACTAAAGCAAAATTATTAAACATGACGGGGAAGACTGCTACAGCAGATGCGCTGATGAAAGAAGCTATTCCATTGGGGAATATGTTAGAACTGCATGAATATGCCCGCCAATTACAAGGCACAAAAAAAATGACTGAAGCTGCCACCATATTTAAAGCCAATTATAAAAAATATCCAAACCTGTTTACCACCAACATGGGCATGGCAAGGGCTTTCAGCAGCGAGGGTAATTTTAAAGAAGCATTAAAATACGCTACTGCTGCTTTACCACAGGCACCTGATCCGGCCAATAAATCGAACACAGAAAATATGATTGCAAAACTGAAGACAGGGAAGGATATTAATTGATAATAGATAATTTTTTAATCCGATAGCTATCGGATGATAATTCTTTACAGCCGGAAGCTATTTACCTTTTTGTAAACTGATGCCAGGGCAGAACTTAATAAGTTATTAAAAATCCCGGTTGTTATGCCGGGATTTTTATTTATAATGTAAAGCTAATTTGTAGCCGGTAATGCTGCATTAATCATTACAAAATCACCCTCAGTAATAAGGCAAACCCATTATCTTTTTTAGGGCTGTCTTTGATGGTAACAATATGCAAACCAG
>JAYVZR010000326.1:0-10689 GCA_043783135.1 Ferruginibacter sp.
CAGAAAAAATACATTTATTTGATGAAGCAACTATTCAATCTTCAAGATCTTTTCCATTTGTAAAACCATGGGGGCCAAAAGTAATTGACAGCTTTGCTAAAATCATTCCGGTTTTTAAAGACATGTTTACTCAATTAGAAACATATTTTGAAAGCTTATCCACCAAAATTCCGCATTAATTTGAGGCATTGTTTTATTTGATGTAATTTTAGCGCAATTCACTATTTTAGTGGTTATTAACACACCCTGTATTATTATTAGTTCCAACAAATGAGTTACGAATACAAACAAGACGGAAAGTTTAAATATATAGAAGTTGGCGAAGGCGAACCATTATTATTGCTCCATGGGTTATTTGGCGCACTCAGTAATTTTATGGTTCTTATTGAACACTTTCGTAAAACAAATAAAGTAATAGTTCCTATTCTGCCATTACTGGAGATGGATCTTTTACATACTTCTGTAAGCGGGTTACAAAAATTTGTTTATAGATTTATTGAACAACGCAATTACAATAACATTCATTTGCTGGGTAATTCGTTAGGTGGCCATGTGGCATTAGTGCATATTCTTAAACATCCCCAACGTATAAAATCATTAATATTAACCGGTAGTTCGGGCCTGTTTGAAAATGGCATGGGCGATACCTATCCTAAGCGGGGCGACAAAGAATATATCCGCAGAAAAACGGCGCTCACTTTTTATGACCCGGCAATGGCAACAGATGAGCTGGTAAATGAGGTTTTTGAAATAACCAATAACCGCATTAAAGTAATAAAAATTATTGCACTTGCAAAAAGTGCCATCCGTAATAATCTCGGCGAAGAGTTAAAGGATATAAAACAACCTACCTGCCTTATTTGGGGAAACAATGACAGCATTACACCTCCTTTTGTAGGTAAGGAATTTAACAGCCTTATCCCAAACAGCGAACTGCACATAATTGATAAATGCGGCCATGCGCCAATGATGGAAGTACCGCATGAGTTTAACAGGATACTGGATGCGTTTCTTACAAAACTAAAAACAGCCGCTGCATCAAATTTATAATTTTAATTGTCCTATACTTTAATTATATACCTTTCGTTACAGTATAAAGGATACAATTACTTATCATTATGCTAACCGCAGAACTCGTCAATAGTAACATCCCAAGGCTTCAGTTGCAGGATACCATTGGTAAGGCACTTCGTCTTATTAATGATTATCGTATTACACATTTGCCAATAGTATCAGAAGATAAATTTCTTGGGATGATCAGTGAAGACGACTTATTAGATGCAGATGATGAAAAAGCAACTGTTGAATTATTACAGGAAAATTTTTTACATCAATCCCTTAAAGAAAATGTACATTTTTTAAATGCGGTAAATTACACCATACAGTTTGAAACTTCCATTGTACCCATAGTAAATGAGGAGAATGAATTAACTGGCGTAATACCAATGGTTGATTTAATGAAAACCTTAGGCAATTTTTCAGGGGCCAATGAAATAGGAGGTATTATTGTTTTGGAAATGGAACGGTCTCAGTTTTCAATTTCAGAAATAAGCAGGATAGTGGAAAGCAATGATGCTACTATTTTACACCTCAACACCACTACACATCCTGATACAGGTTTATTAACCATTACACTTCATCTGAATAAAAAAGAAATTACTGCAATATTGGCTGCTTTTGAAAGATATGAGTACACAATTATCTTTGATTTCAACGACGGAAAATTTGAAGATAATATTGATACCAACTACCGCCACTTAATGAACTACCTGGATATTTAAATTGTAATTCGACCCCTATCACCCGTTTACAATCCTGATTAATTGCACAAAATTTTTGCCTCGTGATACTTGAAAATGCTGCCCATTTTTATACGCTAACCTTCAATTAACATACAGTTTTAATCAATTACATCAAAACAGGTTATTTTTACACACAGACACCAGGTTTTATTATTTAAAACAAGGAGGTTTTAGCTTCTTCAATTTTTTGTTGAATTTAAAATCCCGCTCAAAAATCTTCACAATTTGATGGCGGGAAAAAATAGCATAAATAATGAAAATAGCAATATATAGCCGCGGCATAGAAAATAATCAGCATAAAGACATTATAACATTTATGGAAGAGCTGAAAACTTACCATGTTGAACCAGTTTTCTTTCAGGATTTTTTTAACCAGTTTTATTCTGCTGTAAACATGCAAAGCAAATATTCCACCTTTAACGCAGCAGAAGATCTTGATGATTCCATTGATTTTATGATAAGCCTTGGTGGTGATGGCACGTTATTGGATACGGTAACTTTTATTCAGAATAAGGGAATCCCGGTATTGGGAATAAATTATGGCAGGCTTGGCTTTTTAGCAACCATCGGCAAAGAAGATTTGAATTTGGCCATTAAAGCTTTAATAGACAGGACTTATGTACTCGATAAAAGAACATTAATTCATTTAGATGCGGATTTACCTTTATTTGGTAATACCCCTTATGCATTAAATGAGTTTGTGCTACATAAAAAAGATACTTCCTCCATGATAAAAATCCATACTTATTTAAATGGAGAATTTTTAAATACCTATTGGGCAGATGGATTAATTGTTGCTACACCAACTGGCTCTACAGGGTATTCATTGAGTTGCAATGGGCCAGTGGTTTTTCCGGATAGTGGCAGTTTTGTTATTACGCCGGTAGCTCCGCACAACTTAAATATAAGGCCGATTGTGGTGCCGGATGATAATATAATATCTTTTGAAATAGAAAGCAGAAGCGATGGTTTTTTGTGCAGCATGGACAGTCGAAGAGAAATTGTTCCAAAAGAGGTACAATTGGCTGTAAAAAAAGAAAAATTTCAAATTAACCTGGTTCGGTTAAACGAAAACAATTTTTTACAGACCTTACGCAATAAACTCTCATGGGGTTTGGATAAGCGCAATTAAATCCTGCCCCTTCCGTTAATTGTAATTGGCAAACAATCGTTTACTTTGTAATTATGAAAAAAAGTATTCTAACCCTATTTTTAGCTTTTGCAATGTTTGTATGGGCTTTTGCCCAATCTGAATATGGTAATGTTCAGCAAGGCGAATTTGGCTTTACTATTGGCGTAGCTACCTATTTTGGGGATCTCAATACAAATGTTAGCCTTAACGCTCTTAAACCAGCCGTAGGTATTTTTTATAGAAAGCAATTTAATAACTACATGGGCGTACGCCTCAGCGCACATTACACTGAAGTGGGTTACAGTGATACTTACAGTAAAAACGATTATCAAAAAGCAAGGAATTTAAGTTTTAACAGTGCTATTACAGAGTTTGCATTAAGTGGCGATTTTAATTTTTTTAAATTTATTCCCGGCAATCCTGATTATTCATTTACTCCTTATGTTACCATTGGTTTAGGCGTATTCAATTACAACCCTTATGCCTATTTAAATGGAGATAAGTACTATCTCCGTCCACTGGGAACAGAGGGACAAAACATTGGCTATGTAGGCGCTGATGGCAAAACAAGAAAACCATATGGCAGCATTGCGATGTGTTTTCCTCTTGGATTGGGGCTAAAATACAGCATTAATAATAATTTAAACCTGTCTGTTCAAATTGCCGAGCGTTTTACTACAACTGATTATTTAGATGATGTAAGTACCACTTATGTTGGCATAAACAATTTTCCTCCACTAAATGGCAAACCTTCTGTTGCCGGACTTTTGCAAGACAGGAGTTATGAAACAGGGGCAACAATTGGAGTTGAGGGCGCACAACGTGGAGGGAGCAAACAAAAAGACCAATATATGATTGCTGAAGTAGGCCTTTCATTTAATATCAGCACTTACAAATGCCCTACGGCTAAATAAGCAATATTGCACGTTTCTTAGATTTTTAGATAATATAAAAGTGGGTTCAATAAAATTGAACCCACTTTTATATTAATGTATTTTATAAATTTTTATCTGCTGCCTTCTGATAAAGGAATATCCCGCTTCAGCATCTCATCCCTGTTGGCAATTTCCCAGGCCGTGTAAAATATCATCCTCACTCTTTTTTCGTACAGCTCAAAATTTATTTTTTCAACTGTGTCAGTTGGTTTGTGGTAATCGGCTTTCAGCATGCCATCGTAGAAAAATAAAATAGGTATGCCTTTACGGGCAAAATTATAATGATCACTTCTGTAATAAATCCGCTCCTTATCGCTTGGATCATCAAATTTATAATCGAGCACTAATTGAGTATTTTTATTATTTACTGCTTCATTAATTACCGGTAAGTCGCTGCTCAATTTATTATGGCCAATAACATATACATAGTTTAAACTATCGCCGGTTTTACGCTCTGTATCTACCCTGCCCACCATATCAGTATTTAAATCCACTGTAGTTTTATCTAAAGAAAAAACAGGGTGATCACTGTAATATTCACTTCCCCATAAACCTTTTTCTTCCCCACTAACGGTCATAAAAATTATTGTTCTTCTCGGGCCATGCCCTGCTGCCTTGGCTTTTGCAAAAGCTGCTGCCATTTCAATAACAGCGCAGGTGCCGCTGCCATCATCATCTGCACCATAATAAATTTTACCATCATGTTTACCCAAATGGTCGTAGTGCCCTGTTAAAAAAACATATTCATCTTTTTTATCTGTTCCTTCTAAAACACCTATTACATTACTTGCATTTATAATAGTACGGAATTTTTCAAATGTATATTCTGCTTTCATTTTCTTTTCAACAGCCCACTGCTTATCCATTACCAGGGTCTGTTTGGAAATTTTTAACAACGTATCAAAATTGTTACCAATAATATTTTTTGCAAAATCGTGCGACAGCAGTGCATAATTTATTTGTTTTACATCCCCATTATTTCGTGGAAAATAAACGCCCGTTTTTTTACCGTTATCTACGGCACCCTGTGTAAAAGATTCCAATCTTGGATTAATAACAAAAGCGCCCAATGCACCTTTTGCTGCGGCTGCAGCCAGTTTTTTAGTGATGCCAGGGTAAGTCCATTCTGAGCTGCGGCTGCTGTCGGTAATAATGTATTTGCCATCTTTTTTTGGTTCGCCCAAAAAGAATACTACAATTTTTCCTTTAACATCAAGCCCTTCGTAATCGTTGTATTTTACATCATCTATGCCATAACCCACAAAAATTATTTCTTTCCCTTTAAATTTTCCATTTTCATTTGTGTTCAGTGGAATAATAAAGTCTTTTCCAAATACTGCAGCCGTGCCATTTAGTGCCAGCTCGGTAGTTTTTAGGCTATCCTGATACAATGGATACAATTGCTGATAACCTTTTAAGTCAGCCGGTGATGTTAAACCAAAAGTTTTAAATTGTGATTCGATATAAGTGGCAGCCTTGCGCTGGCCTTCTGTGCCTGTTTCACGGCCCTCCATTTCATCGCTTGCAATAATCTTTAGTTGTTTTTTTAAACCATCGCCGGTAATAGAATTACCATATTGTACAGCAATATCTGACTGAGCAAAAGAAACCAGTTTAAGGCAAAGCACCAGGATTAAAAGAAAAAATGTTTTTTTCATAAATAAATTTTGCGCAAAATAATTATTTGCAATCAGTATTTTATTAGTTAGTGATAAATGGTAAGCTAAAGTTATATTTGGCGCAATATGCTCTATTATCAACAGGTCATTTTATTAACCCGTCCCTGGTGCCTGCCGCCCTCAAAAGCAGTGTTCATAAATATATCCAGCATTTTTTCTGCATCACCATCTCTTACAAAACGGGCAGGTATGCAAAGAATATTGGCATTGTTATGTTTCCGGGCCAGTTCTGCCAGCTCTTCCCCCCAACAGATAGCGGCCCTTACTCCCTGGTGTTTATTAGCGGTAATGGCCACTCCATTGGCACTGCCACATAATAGAATACCAAAAGCTGCTGCTCCTTTTTCAACTGCTAACGCAACAGGATGTGCAAAGTCGGGATAATCAACTGAATCCTTATTGTAAGTACCGAAATCTTTAAATGAAACTCCTTCGCCTTCTAAAAAAGAAATAAGATCTTCCTTACAATCAAATCCGGCATGATCGCAACCAAGGGCTATGGGTAATTGTAAATTAAATGTAGACATGGTATAAATTGATAATTGGTGAATTGATAATGGATAATTAAAAAAAACACTACAAATTTAGCATATTATCAATTATCCATTATTTAATTATCGATTAACTTAATCCCATTCCTTTTCCTCTTTGGCTTTTTTCTTATCGACGCTGCTTGCCAGTATAATACTTACCCAGTATAACAACAACAGTGGAATAGCTACTATAAACTGGCTTGTCCAATCGGGCGAGGGTGTAATTACTGCAGCAACAACCAGTATAATAACAAATGCAAACTTGAAATATTTTTTTAGCATGGCGCCTGTAATGATACCAATTTTTGCAAGTACAAATGCAAGAACGGGTAATTCAAAAGCAATACCACAGCCCAGTATAAGGTTGGTAAGACTGTCTACATAATCATTAATGGCTGGACGGTACTGTATTACGGCTGATTTACCTAATGTAAAGCTTGCCAAAAAATTAAATGTAAAAGGTGCCAGTAAATAATACCCAAAGGCAGCCCCGGTAAAGAAACAAAGGGATACAAAAAAGATACTGCTTTGACCATACTTTTTTTCTTTGGGCGAAAGAGCAGGTTTTATAAAACGCCAAAGTTCCCAAAAAATATATGGAAATGCAACCACCAATGCACCGATCATTGCAATATTTATGGCCGAAGTAAATGTTCCGTTTACTTCTGTAACCTGAAAATTTATTGAAATTACAGGCATACAAAAACTATCGCCCAAATGCAGCCAGCGGCCGAAATTACATAAAGCCCCATATGTAAAAAATTGGGGGAATGTGGGGGCGAGTATGATATTGTCGTACACCCAATCGATATAGGTAAAAATTAAAATGGCTGCAATAAGCCATACTACTACGCTTCGTATAATATGCCAGCGCAATTCTTCAATGTGGTCGAAGAAGGTCATTTCAGTTTCCTCTTCCCCCTCCTGCTTTCCGCCTATTTTCTTTAGAAATGATTTTCTATCAGATGCCTTTGTTGCCAAGTTATTTAGTTAGGTATTTTGATATGATTATGTTGATGGGTCAATAAAGTTTGCGCAAAAGTAAAACAGTTTTACCATTGATGGTACTGTTTATATAGTTGCCACCTGTTTAACATTACCGGTACGTTTTAAAACACCCCATCCCTGCAGCTCTCCTTTAATAGCCTTGCTAAAAGATTTGATGATGATGTAATACATTAACTGACGGTATACAAGGCGTTGAGGGATCATCCAGATTAGCTTCCTGTAATCTTCTTTTTCAAAAGCAAAAGCCAGTGCAGCCCCAGCAACATCTACCAGCGTAAATATCAGGTAATAAATAATGATATGTGATATACTGGCAGGTATAATTCCAAACCCTGCGGCAATTAAACTCAATAGCAATACCAAATCTGCTAATGGAGCCAAAAAAGGCAATATCATTTGAAAGATTAAAATATTCGGCATGGCTATCATTCCAAAATTTTTATACCTGGGGTTAAATACCGCATCACGGTGTTTCCAAAAACATTGCATAACACCAAAACTCCAGCGAAAACGTTGTTTCATAAACTGCTTCATTGTTTCGGGTGCCTCAGTATAAGAAATGGCGTCATTACAATTGCGCACTTCATAACCTATACGGTGCAGGCGCATAGTAAGGTCACAATCTTCCGCCAATGTATCCGTAGTTAAACCACCTGCTTCAATAACGGCTGCTTTTCTAAAAGCCCCGATGGCACCAGGTACCACAGTTATACAATCCAGCAGATCAAATGCTCTGCGATCAAAATTTTGCGATGTGATATATTCAATGCTTTGCCATTTTGTAATCATATTTATTTCATTCCCTACTTTTACATTACCTGCTACTGCCGCTACTTTTTCGCTGGTAAACTTTTCCATCAGTTTTGATACTGCGTCTTTCTTTAATTGTGTATCAGCATCAATACAAACCACAAATTCGCTGCCGGCCTGGGCAATCCCTACATTTAATGCGGAAGCTTTACCCCCATTTTGTTTAGTATATACTTTAACGTTTGGCGTATTTTTAAAAGCATTGCATACAGTTGCATAGGTGCTGTCATTGCTGCCGTCATCTACAAAAACTACCTGTAGGTTTGGATAGTCCTGCATTAGCAAACTGTTTATTGTTCTTACAGCATTTATTTCTTCATTGTATGCGGGTACAATAATACTTACCAATGGCATATTGTTAGCAGGCCACGCAGCAGCAGTTACTTGTTTTGCTTCCCTCCTTTTTTGTATACCTGCCAGTAAAGCCATCACAACCATTCTGCCAACAGAAAGAATGATACCAACGATAAACAAAGCAAATAAAATATGGCTTCCCCAGTAAGCGGCTTCTGCAAAAAAGAAATTGAGCTTCCGCATCCAGCCATCTTTGCTGGGTGGAAGGAGTGGCATTACATCATTTTTTGTCTTGCCCATTAAATCAGCAACAGTAGTAAATTTGCAGCCTCTTTTTTTAAAGTAATCAATTATGCGTGGTAAAGCATCAACGGTAGCCTGTCTTGTTTCCCCTCCTGCATCATGTAACAAAATAATACTGGCATCAGTTGATTCTGCAAGGCGGATGGTTCTTGCTACAATGCTGTCTGCACTTACATTTACCTCCCAATCATTGGGGTCAATACTTTCACCAATGGTGATATAGTTATCCTTTTTGCTTCGGGCTATCGGTTCAATTTCTTCATAAGTCTGGGGTTCACTATCCGCATTGTACGGCGCACGAAATAAAATAGTAGAATGACCGGTAATACTCTCTATTAAAAGCCGGGTTGATTTCATTTCCAGTTCAGCTCTTTGCGGGCTCATTTTTGCGATATTACCATGCGTAAACGTATGGTTACCTATTTCATAGCCATCTTTGTAAATGCGTTGCAGCAATGGTATATTTTGTTCTGCACTTAAACCAATTACAAAAAATGTAGCAGGTATCTTTGCTTTTTCAAGAATGTTTAATATTTTGGGTGTAAACTCGGGGCTGGGACCATCATCAAAGGTTAAAATTATTTTATGCCCTGGCCCTAAAGGAGTTTTATCTTCTGCAAATTTTTGGTACACATAGCCGGAAGGCAACACCTTATATTCCTGCTCGGTAATAAGTAATTCGGCACTGTCAACCTGCAGGTCAATTTTACCTTTCTGCGGAGTATAAATTATGCGTAGTAATTCTCCTTCTCCGGTGGAAGTTGGTTTTTGATTTATATTATAAGGAATGCTGGCGAGCTCGTTAAAATTGAAAGGATTATTTTGTAAAGCGGCATTGCTTAAGTCAGTATTATAATAGGTCCACATCCTCGGATCTTCTCCCCCCAAACGCCACAAAGCTGTACCAGCAGTTCGGTACTCATCACTAAAGCGAAGTATATTAAAAGTAGTGGCAGCATCTGTACACCATATTTCATGTTTAATTTTTATCAGTTCTTTTGATTCTACATCTATATGTTCGTCCGTATAACTAAAATGCAGGTTATAACTGTCGTTATCATAATCAATAGTTGAGTTGGAAATTTTGGCCTTGTTTATAGCCTCCGCATATGTTACTACATTTACTACTTTCTTTCCTTCACCATCAGTTGTCCAATCGTAACCATAACCTGCAACACCTAAAATTATTTTATTGCTTTCTATTTTAGCGGCTGTCCAGTCCAATGCTTCTTCAATCCATTTTTGTGCACTCACCGGGCCTGGGCCAGACTCGACTGTATTATATTGATCATAGGCCATTAAAATAATATAGTCGTTATAATCAGATAACTTTTTATAATCGTAGTCGTTATTTTTTACAGCAACATCCATGGTAACTATTATATTATTTGTGTGCAGGGCTTTATACAATTGCTGCTGAAAATAGCTTAGTGGCTCATTGGTAGGTTCATTTAAATCTTCAAAATCTATGTTGATACCCTGTAAATTGTAATACAACAAAGTATCAACTACCTGTTGAATAAATATTTTTTGTTTTACCGGATTATTTAAAATGGCGTGTAATAAAGTACCGTCAAAATCCGGGCTTATTTCACCTGAAGCATTTCTTTTTGTAGAATTAAAATTATTCAATATTGGCATAATGCGCAGCCCTTTTGCACGCATTAAAGAAAGGCCGGCACTATCTATCCTGGTTTGTAAGCGAAAATTATTTGCTGTATCTATAAAGAACCATTCCGGGAAAATGGTATTCAGTTTATCCCCATATTTTTCAAGATCGGGCAAGGAAGTATTAGCCGTCCATGGAGTATAAAAAGCAGCCCTGATAAAAGGAATTTTATTAACAGGCTTATTTTGAGATTGCCTGATAGCTTTTAGTGAATCTTCCTTTGTTTTTTTTTCAAGAAAGTCTTTAAACCCTTTGTATTTTTTATTTTGACTGTTAGCAATGGTTAATGGATTAGAAGGGTCAAGCTTATTTTCATACGATTTAGCAAGGCTCTCAATATTAATGGGCGAAGGGTTGACCCCTCTTATTAATGCTATTGTCATTACCCCTAAAAAAAACAGGGCAATCATTAATAATATCCTAAATGACCATTTAAAATTTCTCCAGCGCTTAGCGCTGTTAGTTTGAAAAATTTGCGAACTAACACTCATACTTCAAACGTAGATTATTTATGCTGATTACAT
>JAYVZR010000327.1:0-10674 GCA_043783135.1 Ferruginibacter sp.
TGGTTTTAAAAAGAGTAGTAGTTACCGGAATTGGTGCCCTTACTCCGTTGGGAAAAACTGTTGAGGAATATTGGCAGGGTCTTACGGATGGCGTAAGCGGCTGTGCCGATATCAAACAGTTTGACGCTTCGAAATTTAAAACCCGGTTTGCATGCGAGGTTAAAGACTTCGATCCTACTACCTACCTCGACAGAAAAGAAGCAAGAAAAATAGACCGGTTTACGCAGTTTGCACTTATTGCCAGCGATGAAGCGGTAAAAGATGCCGGAATCAACAAAGAAAATGTTGATGTAGACAGGGTGGGCGTAATATTCGGCAGTGGTATCGGAGGGTTAATAACCTTTCAGGAAGAAGTAATAAATTTTGCCTCTGGCGACGGTACTCCACGTTTCAATCCCTTTTTTATTCCCAAAATGATATTGGATATTGCTCCTGGCCATATCTCAATCCGTCATGGTTTTAGAGGGCCCAATTATGCAGTAGTAAGTGCATGTGCATCTGCTACCAATGCAATTATTGATGCGTATGATACCATTCGTTTAAATAAAGCAGATATAATAATTACAGGTGGCAGCGAAGCGGTGGTAAGTGCCGCAGGTGTAGGCGGTTTTAATGCCATGAAGGCGCTTAGCGAAAGAAACGATGATTATAAATCTGCCTGCAGGCCATTCGATAAGGATCGTGATGGTTTTGTAATGGGAGAAGGCGCTGGTGTTTTAATCATTGAAAGCCTGGAACATGCGTTGGCAAGAGGAGCAAAAATTTATTGCGAAATAGCCGGTGGTGGTGCCAGTGCTGATGCATATCATATTACTGCCCCACATCCAGAGGGCCTTGGTGCACAAAATGTAATGCGTTGTGCCTTAAAAGATGCAGGAATGGATACTGCTGATATTGATTATATAAATGTACATGGTACCTCAACTCCCTTGGGTGATATAGCAGAAACCAAAGCTATCTTAAATGTTTTTGGCGATCATGCTTACGATCTTAATATTAGTTCAACAAAAAGTATGACCGGGCATTGTCTTGGGGCTGCCGGAGCTTTGGAAGCATTGGCTTGCATAATGGCAGTTACAAAAGATATTATTCCCCCAACTATTAACCATTTCATTGATGATCCTCAACTGGATCCAAAATTAAATTTCACGTTTAATAAAGCACAACACCGCACAATAAATGCTGCCCTAAGTAATACCTTTGGTTTTGGTGGCCACAATGCTTCTGTTATTGTGAAAAAATATGTAGCTTAATTTCCTCTATTATCAGGTATTATCGATTACTCTAAAAGATTATATTTTTCTAAAATTATATATTTATTTTTCCTGCTATCAATATTTCCTGGTATTCAATTCTACCATTTATTTTTATTGCATACAATATCAATAGGGCTGTTTTTTAAAAGTATAGCATCTTGGTTAATAATTATTACTTGACGTTGATCACTGGTTTTTGTTTTCCTGTGCCTAAAAGGAGGTTATCCGACGATGAAATTTTATAACCAAATAAAAACAGTTATTTATTAAAACGGTTGGTGAGATTGTTTTTATATTTTTTCATTGCCGCAAATAATATTAATTTCGGCTTAACTTATTTCAAATAAATTGGACTTCTTCAAAAATATCTTTACTGGAAATATCAAAAAGAAAGAGTTTAAAAAACAACTCAACAACGTACTTGGCTTTACCCCCGGCAATTTAGATTTATATAAAACAGCATTAAGCCACCGTTCTGTACGGGAAGGTGCAGATGAAAATAATGAACGGCTTGAATTTTTGGGCGATGCGGTATTAAGCTCTATTGTGGCGCATTATCTTTTTATGAAATACCCGTACAAAGGAGAAGGTTTTTTAACTGAAATGAGGAGCAAGATGGTGAACCGGCAACAGTTGAATGACATTGGGATAAAAATGGGGCTTAAAAAAATTACTATTTACAACAAGTTTGACAGCTCATTAAAAATATCGCAGATATTTGGTAATACACTGGAAGCTTTGATAGGTGCGGTTTACCTGGATAGGGGCTATGATAAAACCCAAACCTGGGTTGAAAAATACATTATATCTACCCACATGTTTATTGATGACCTTGAAGGTATTGAAATTAACATAAAAAATAAATTGTATGGCTGGGCAAATAAAAATGGCAAATCGCTTGAGTTTGCAACACTAGATGAGAAATTTGAAAATGGCCGCCGCCTGTTTACCATTGGCGCCACTGTTGACGGGGAACTGGTAGCACAGGCAAAAGGCTATAATAAAAAAGATGCCAGCCAGATAGCAGCACAATTAGCAGTAGATAAACTCGGATTGTAATTAGCATCCGAGGCGTACAACAAAGGTTCTGTATTACAGCTAGCAAAGAACTGAATCAACACGATTAATTTTGAACTAACAATATGAATTTTGGCATATTAGGAAGCGGAAGCTGGGGAACTGCTTTGGCAAAAATTTTAACCGATAACGGGCAAACCATTTATTGGTTAAACCGCAGTGAAAATGTAATCCGGCAAATTATGTTGCGCCGCCATAATCCCCACTACCTTAGTGGTGCCTATTTTGATACCAAACAATTACAGTTAACTACGGATGCTGCTGAAGTAATAAAGCATTCAGATTGCATTATCATTGCCATTCCATCTGCGTATGTAGAAACTACACTAAAATTATTGGATAGAAATGTTTTTGCAGGCAAAAAAATTATTAGCGCAGTAAAAGGTATTTTGCCCGATCAGACTTTGTTGTTAAATGATTATTTGAAAAATAAATTTGATGTTGAATTAGAAAACTATTTTACAATATTGGGCCCATGCCATGCTGAAGAAGTAGCGGCAGAAAAATTATCCTACCTGACATTTTCAGGAATAGACGAAATGACTACAAAGCATATTGCCGGCTATTTTAAAACAGATTATCTTAATACAGTTGAGAACACAGATATTTATGGCGTGCAGTATGCAGCGGTTTTAAAAAATATTTATGCAGTCGGCGCAGGTATGGCACATGGACTGGATTACGGGGATAATTTTTTAAGCGTATTAATAGCCAATAGTGCAGATGAAATGGCCGGATTTTTAAAAATGGCGGGTATAAAAAATATAGAGGTTGGCCACACAGTCAATCGTGTAAATAACTATGCAGCATCTGTATATTTAGGCGATCTGTTGGTTACCTGTTATTCTCTTTTTAGCCGCAACCGCACTTTTGGTAATATGATTGGCAAAGGTTACTCTGTAAAATCTGCACATGTAGAAATGAGTATGGTGGCCGAAGGCTATAATGCCAGTAAAGGTATTTACGTGCTTAATCAAACTATTAAAGCTGATATGCCGATTGCCGAAACGATTTATAGCATCTTATGGGAAGGGCTTGCTGTTGTAGAAGGGTTTAGTAAATTAGAACCCTTGCTGGTATAGATTGCTTATATATTTACAAAAGTAAAATTCTCCCTTCTTTACAATTAATTAATCCACATTAAAAGCTTCAATAACCTTTTGCCCATGACTACAGATTATACAATTGATATTTCAAAAAATACCATGATTGAATCGAAAGAAGCTAAGATAGCGCAGTTAATTTATATGTATAGCTTTTTGTTTATTGGGATTTATTTCTTTATTTATACTTTAATTAAACGCAGGGGCTTGTCAAATTACCCGCTTGGTTTAGTTGCCATTACATACTCCATCACACTTTATCTTCGGATAAAAGGCAAATGGATCTATAAACGCTATTTTTCAATTACCGCAAATAGCATCAAGTGGCAAAAACATATTTTTGACAGGGCCAATATTATGTGGTCAACAATAGATCAAATTAGTTTTAAATACGCATCTATTGATTTTCATCTTACTACAAATAAAATAAAAAGTTTTTCTTTGGGTTATATAACAGCTCAACAAATCGCTGAGTTGAACGAATTGATAAGTCAGGTTTCAAAAGAAAAGGGGATAAAGTATATTGCAGGATAAACATATCTGAAATCGTATCACTCAGAAAAACAAATCAGCTGCAATACCATCGGCAAATAATTTTCCATCTTTTGTCAAAATAATTTTTTCATTGCTCACCAGCAGCTTTCCACCAGTTTTCCATTTCTCGCTGGCTACTTTTAAATCACTGTTAATTTTCTCTCCAAATTTTTCTTTAATGATGTTCAGATTTAAACCTTCCACAGTTCTAAGGGAAGTCATGATGTATTCATTCAATTGTTGTGTTGGGGTCAATATTTCTTCTTCAAAAGGGATAAGTTTAGTTTTTAAAGACTGAATGTATAAAGCATTATTGGCAATATTCCATTTTCTTGTTCTGCCATCAAATGAATGGGCAGATGGGCCAAAGCCATAATATTTTTTGCCCTGCCAGTAACTACTGTTATGTTTACTTCTGTTACCAGGTTTTGCAAAATTGCTTATTTCATAATGTTCGTATCCGGCCAGTTGCATCCAGTCCATCAATAATAAAAACTGTTGTGCCTGCTTTTCAGCATCTACCGATTGTTTTTTATTTTGAGCAATCATTTTATCCAGGGCTGTTTTGGGTTCTACTGTAAGTGCATAGCAGGATATATGCGGTATTTTTTTTTCAATAAGTATATCAACATTTTTTTTCCAGTTATCATTGCTTAATAAAGGAGAACCGTAAATAAGGTCTACAGAAAAATTTGTAAATCCGGCATTTTTTATTTCATTAATACAGCGCAGAGAATCCGTTGCAGTGTGTGCCCTGTTCATCCATATCAATTCTTCTTCAATAAAAGACTGTATACCTACGCTAAGGCGATTGATGCCTTCCTGTTTCCACCATGCTAATTTTTGTGGAGTAATATCATCAGGGTTTGCTTCTAAAGTTATTTCGACAGCGTCACTAAAAACAAATTTTTTACGCAAAGCGGTCATCAGTAATTGCACATCAGCTATATCTAAAATGCTGGGCGTGCCTCCGCCAAAATACAGTGTATCAATAGTCTCGTTTGGTGTTTTGGCATAAATGGATGGGGTAGAAAGTTGTTGGCTTAAGTCATCACCGGTTGCAATAGAATTAGTTACCGGTGTAAGGTTTATTTCTTTTGTCAACGCAACAATAAGTTCATCTTTTAGTTTCAGTGAAGTAGAAAAATGAAAGTTACAGTAATTACAAGCCTGCTTACAAAAAGGAATATGAATATAAATACCAGCCAAGCCGCTTAATTATTTAGTATTTGAAATTTAATATTTAATATTGATAACAGTTTATAAAAGGAATGCAAAAAAAAAATCAACAGTTAATTTTCAATGCCCGGCTTTCAATTATACTGATTGTATATCTTTGTATTTCTACCTATGCTGTTGCACAATATCAACTCAGGATAGATTATGTTGACAAAGATAGCATCTTTCAACCGCAGGCATTAAAACTACGCACCAACTTTAGCAGCCAGTTTCAATGCCAGGAATATATAAATAAATTGCCGGAGCTTTTAAATTTAAAAGGATATGCATCAGCCTCAATAGATAATATAAGATATGACACCAATTTTGCGCAAATACAATTATACCTGGGGGCACAACAAAACTGGGTACAATTAAGAACCGATAGTGTTGAAAAAACTGCCCTTGATGCAAGTGGTTTTAACAGCAAAAATTTCAGCAACAAACCTTTTAATATTATCCAGCTGGGCAATATAAAGAAGGGCTTATTAAATTATTACGAAAATAACGGGTACCCCTTTGCCGCCGTTTTTTTAGATAGTATTTTTTTAAAAGATACAGCTATGACGGCAACATTAATTGTAAAAAAGGGACCCCTGTATCATATTGATAGTATAAGTGTAAAAGGTAAAATAAAAATTTCCAATTCCTTTTTGCAACATTATCTAAGCATACCCAATGGAAGTATTTATAACAAAGAAAAATTGAACCAGGTAAGTAAGCGTTTATTGGAATTACCCTACCTGCAGGAACAACAGCCATCAGAATTACTGATGTTAGGCACAGGTTCAATATTAAATTTATACCTGCAGCCAAAGCCCAGCAGCCAGGCTAATTTTTTGGTTGGGTTTTTGCCCAACAATGCACAAACAGCAAAATTACAAATAACAGGAGATGTAAATTTAGACCTAAAAAATGCCCTTGGTAGTGGAGAAACAATTTTGCTTAACTGGCAACAACTACAACTAAAATCCCCCCGTTTAAATATCGGGTATCACCAGCCCTATATTTTTAAATCTCCGGTTGGCTTAGATTTTTTGTTTGGAATTTTTAAAAAAGATTCTGGATTTATACAGCTTAATACAATGTTGGGTATACAGTATCTTTTATCTGCAAACAAATCGGGCAATATTTTTATACAAAGGCAAAATAACATTTTGCTGAATTCAGATTTAGATACCAACCAGGTAATTGCTACAAAAACACTTCCGCCTAATATTGATGTCAGTTCAACAAATTTTGGTATTAATTATACCTTCAATAATACCAATTACAAGTTTAACCCCATATCAGGTAATGAGGTAATATTGTATTCTTCTGTTGGCTTAAGAAAAATTAAAGAGAACAGCGTTATTTTGGGGCTTTCTGATTCATCGTTTAATTATGCTAGGCTGTACGATTCTATTAAAGTAAAAGCCTACCAGTTTAGAATAAAAGCATCTGCTGCACACTATTTCCCCATCGGAAAAAAAAGCACAGTAAAAGCTATAGGTAATATTGGAATTTTTAGCACCCCGGACATTTTCAGGAATGAATTATTTCAGATTGGCGGATTTCAATTGTTGAGGGGCTTTAATGAAGAAAGTATTTATGCAACGCAATATGGAGTAGCAACTGCGGAGTATCGCAGCCTGATAAGCCTTAATTCTTACTTATTTGGATTTGTTGATGCGGGCTGGGTAAAAACCAAATACCAATCGGTGGATGTTTCCGGTAATTATATCAGTACAGGATTGGGATTGCTTTTTGAAACAAAACTAGGCTTAATAAATATGAGTGTTGCAATAGGCAAACAAAGCGATATAAATTTTAATTTGGGCCAGGCAACTAAAATACATTTTGGATATATTAATTACTTTTAATTAAAATCATTTTATTTTTGCATAATAAATTCTTCGTGTTGAAACAGGTTGTATTCTTATTTCTTTTTATTGCCTTGCCTGTTTTACTTTTTGCGCAACAGATAGACAGTGGTGTTTTAGTTAGTAAAGCACACCGTGATTCACTGCATAAAAAGCATACTAGTATGGTAAATAAACAGGATAGTGTTTTAGTGAATATGACAGATAGTGTTTTGAGTCATAAAGCAGATAGTGTTCTGGTTAATAAAGATACCGTTAAAACTTCTTCCCTTTCATTGTATAAAATTGCTATCCAAAATATAATAAAAAATAACAAGTTTCTTAATGCTGACGGAAAACCATGGGCTATGATAACTAAGCCCAGGAAGCAAAGTGTGCAGGACAGTGTATTTTATACAATATTAGTAGTAACAGCATTGCTGGCGTTCTTCCGGTTTTTTTATGTGCGTTATTTTAATAACCTCTTCAGGGTTTTCTTTAATACTTCTTTGCGGCAAAGCCAGTTGACAGACCAGTTATTGCAGGCAAAGCTTCCGTCCTTATTTTTTAATATAATTTCAGTTATTTCCGGCGGCCTGTTAATTTATTTTTTACTAAACTATTTTGATAGGGTTCTGGAAACGAAGCCATTAACGCTAATTAGCATATGTTCACTCTTTGTTGCTTCAATTTACCTGCTTAAATTTCTTTCATTAAAGTTTACAGGTTGGATCACGGGCTATGAAGAAATAACCAATACTTATATATTTATTATTTTTTTGATTAATAAAATATTGGGTATCCTTTTGCTTCCATTTATTGTTGTAATGGCTTTTTCCGTTCCTGCTTTAATAAAAGTATCAGCATTAGTTGCTGTTTTATTAACAGCCTTGATGTTTTTGTTACGCTTTTTCCGGTCTTATGGTTTGCTTCAACATCAGTTAAAAATCAGCAAGCCACACTTTTTTATGTATATCATTGGATTAGAAATAGTGCCTGTTTTATTGATTTATAAGGGATTGATGTTTTTATTAAGCAAAAATCTCTAACTTTACAAAACCATTAATAATCTCAATTTGATATGGTTACAAACGGCGACACAAAAATCAAACAGAATTTCAAAGTGGTTAAAAAAGTATTGATTACACAGCCAAAGCCGGAAGGTGAAAAATCGCCTTATTTTGATTTGGCAAAGAAGCACAATATTGAATTGCATTTTCACCCTTTCATTGTTGTAGATGGCATACCTGCCAAAGAATTTCGAAAACAAAAAATAGAGATATCTAATTATACGGCAGTTATTTTTACCAGCCGCAATGCGATTGATCATTTTTTCAGGGCATGCGATGAAATGAAGATCAATATTTCGCAGGATACAAAATATTTTTGTATCACAGAATCAGTAGCACTTTACCTGCAGAAATTTATTCTTTACCGAAAACGTAAAGTTTTTTATGGAGCAGATGGCACCAATAAAAATTTATTTGATGTTATCAATAAGCATAAAGACAATGAAAAATTTCTTTACCCATGCTCCCAATCTTTCGACAACGAAATTACCTCATGGTTAAAGAATAATAATTGTGAATATGCCACTCCTGTATTGTATAAAATTATAAGCAATGATATCAAAGAAATAATTGCCAAAAATTTTGATGTTATTTGTTTTTTCTCTCCCGGAGGTGTTAAAAGCCTGATAGAAAATTTCCCTAAGTTTAAGCAAAACGGTACTAAAATTGGTGTTTTTGGTGCCAACACATTTAAGGCTGCCGAAGAAGCAGGTTTAACATCAGACATACAGGCGCCACAACCAAAAGCACCAAGTATGGTAAGTGCATTAGAACTTTACTTATCTTCTGCAAAGAAAAAATAATTTCCCTTTATATATTTTACCGCAAAGCAACTTTATAAGTTGCTTTTTGTTTTAAAATAATTTACTATTATTATTCTTTACCAGAAGTAACGGTTTTATACTGCGGTAAAATCCTTAAACTTTTGCCCGGCGACATTTTAAATAATTTCATCAATATGCCAAACCATTTTACCAATCATTTAATTAACGAAACCAGCCCGTACCTTATGCAGCATGCGCATAACCCGGTTGACTGGTTTGCATGGGGGGAAGAAGCTTTGCAAAAAGCAAAAAGCGAAAACAAAGTAATATTGATCAGCATTGGATATTCAGCCTGTCACTGGTGTCATGTAATGGAAAAGGAAAGTTTCGAAAATGAAGAAGTGGCACTTTTGATGAATGAGCACTTTGTAAATATTAAAGTAGACAGGGAGGAGCGGCCAGACCTGGATCATATTTATATGGATGCGGTACAAGCTATCAGCGGAAGTGGGGGATGGCCATTGAATGTTTTTTTAACACCTGACGCCAAGCCTTTTTATGGGGGTACTTATTATCCCCCTGTCAGGGCATTTAACCGTTCATCCTGGAAAGAAGTTTTACAGAGTATTGCTCAATCCTGGAAAGAAAAGAAAAATGAAATTGAAGCACAGGCAGAAAATTTAGTAGCACATATTAATCAATCAGGCAATTTTTTAAAAGCTGGTATTCAATCAATAATTGTTGATGAACAAAATTTGTTTACAATTGAACAGTGCCACAGCATGGTTGCTGCTATTATGAAATCTGCTGATAAGGAATGGGGAGGATTTGGAAATGCACCGAAATTTCCACAAACTTTTATTATACAATATCTTTTGCAATATCAGCATTTCACCAATAATACAGAAGCCTTGCAACAGGCATTGTTATCAATAGATAAAATATTGCAAGGAGGCATTTATGATCATATAGGAGGAGGAATGGCAAGATATAGTACAGACAATGAGTGGCTGGCTCCGCATTTTGAAAAAATGTTGTACGATAATGCTCTGCTGATAGATATTTTATGTGATGCATGGCAAATAACCAATGCAACAAAATATAAAGAAGCAATACAAAAAACTATTTCTTTTATTAAGGATGAATTAACTGACCCTGACGGAGGATTTTATGCAGCATTAGATGCCGACAGCGAAGGAGTGGAGGGTAAATATTATGTATGGCACAAGCAAGAAATCGAAAATATTTTAGATAAAGACGCTTCTCTTTTTTGTGAATTTTTTGATATAAGTGAAGCTGGCAATTGGGAAGAAACAAACATCTTGCACATTTTGCAACCCGCAGAAGAATTTGCAGTGTTAAAAAAACTTGACAAAAATGAATTTACCGGTATTATGCAAAGCTGCCTTCAAAAATTATATACTGAAAGAGCCAAACGCATAAAACCGTCACTCGATGATAAAATTATTTTAAGCTGGAATGCCCTTGCTTTAAAAGCTATTGCTAAAGCCGCAATTGTATTGCAGGATGATTCTTTAAAACAAGCGGCAGAAAAAAACTTTAGGTTTATCGAACTTAAATTCAGGCAAAGTCCCCATTCTTCAGCAATGATGCATACATATAAGGATGGTATAGCAAAATACCCAGCTTTCTTAGATGATTACGCTTACCTAATTGCAGCATGTATGCAAATGTATGAACTGGTATTTAATGATATGTATTTGGAGTATGCCAGGGAGTATGCTTTATATGTAATAGAAAATTTCAGCGATGAAGAAAATATCTTTTTCTTTTTTACAAACCGTCACCAG
>JAYVZR010000328.1:0-10670 GCA_043783135.1 Ferruginibacter sp.
CATGTATCAAACCAAAAAGAAATACCAGCAATACCCGCCATGGTTTCAACTCTGTCAGTAAAATATTTTCTACCGCTACAAACACGATGGATAACGCAATGATTGGTTCTACCACTGCACCCGGTGCCACAATAATATTTTTCATACTTAATGCCAGCGTAATGGAGTGTGCTACTGTAAAAGCAGTAGCCTGCCAAAAAATAGTTTTAATATTTGTACTCAACAGGCATAATCCGATCACAAATAAAATATGATCGATGCCGAAAGGAATAATATGTTTAAAGCCCAGCGCAAAATAAAACCATACCACTTCATTTACCGGTGCATCCTGCAGGGCATAGTTGATGCTATGGGCAAAACCACACTGCACCAACAGCAATACTGTTATCAACAGCACTATCTTTTTGAACGGATTACTATACCGTATTTTCATCACAAAATTATTTGGTATGATTATATTCCTTTAAGCGCCTGTTCACTATTTAGTTTTAAACTTTCCGGAATAAAAGCATTGCTTTTAAATGCCTGCTCTAAATAATCTTTTGCCTTTACTTTATCACCTGTTTTTTCGTAAATCAATCCTGCCCTGCAAAGTAGTACAGGATTTTTACTATTTGTTTTTAAAGCTGCCTGTATATAAGGCAGGGCTTTTGCAAAGTCGCCTTTTTGATAATACACCCATGCAAGCGTTTCATTGGCATCTATATTGTTTGGGCGTCGGTTGTATTCTGCAAGGGCATGCTCCAATGCTTTACTGTAATCATTTATTTTTAAATACGCATACGCTAATTCCCTGTCGGCGTAATGCCCGATATTTTCATCGCTGGCAGCAGTTGTTGCATTTTTATTCATTTCATCAATTACAATTTTTGCGGTTGTGGCAGCTTTTTCTTTTTGCCCTGTTAACTGGTAAACATCCACCAGCTCTTCCTTAAAAGAAAAATCATTTACCAAAGTATCTGCCTGTTGAAAATAATCGATCGCTTTAGCATACTCTTTTTTTGACAACGCAATTCTTGCCATGCCAGCCAGTGCATAGGCATAATTTTTACGATTTTCCAATGCAATGGAATAATGCATTTCTGCATTTTTAAAATCCCCGGAATTTTCATACAAATGCCCCAATTGTACCCTGCACCATTCTGTACCTTCATCACCGGGTGCACCAGCATCTACCGCTAATTTCATGGCTTCAATGGCACCTGGATAATCGCCGTAAATTTCACGCAGGTAAGATGCCCTGGCATACGAACGCAAGTCGGGCCGGATGGACATCATTTTTTCTGCGTTGGTTACTGCCGAATCGTAATTGCCCATTTCAACATTTCCATCTACTAAAATACCATATACAAATGCATTATAAGGGTTGATATTTTTAGCAGTTTCTGCTATGGCTAAACCATCGGCAAAATGGTGTTGTGAAAGAAAGAGCAACGATTTTAAGGTGAGTGCTTCAAAATTTTGAGGATTAATTTTTAAAACATTGTTGATATATTTCATAGCTGCCTTATCATAGTAAGCATAATTACCGGTTGCCCGTGCTTCCATTATAAATAAATTAGCCATGGAAATATGAGATTTTAAATCCCCTGGATTTGCATTTAAAGCTTTTAAAATTTTGGCGGCATTTAATTTTGTATCGGGCCATTCAGGCATTTGTGCCATTGCGCCATTTCTTTCCAATAATACATACTGGGTATTTTCTTTAATGCTATTTTCTTTTTTAAATTTTAATAACACGAAACCTACCAGGCTTATAAACAAAATTATTAGAATGCTGTATAAAATATTTTTTTTCATGATTGTTGCTTTAAAGATTAACAAGTCATCTTTTGTGTATATTCCGTAACTTATTCAATTATCATATTATATAATTAAGCTGCAATAAAAGCCAATTGAAAATAATGCTGCCAATTGTGGGACTTAAAAAGGAAAATGCCTGATTAAATTTTAAAAAATCATACCACATAAGTTTTTGAAGCCTGCTGTTTAATTTAAAAATTCAAAAGAAAATAAGCCTGCAATTAACAGCAGGCTTATTTTCCTTTGTATTTATTTATTGTTTTATTAACCTTTTATTACCCGGAGATTTTGTTTTGTAACTCCATTCTTACTGATATGTATAAAGTACACTCCTTTAAGCATTCCAATACTATTCCAGTTTTGTGTATAGATGCCAGGTTCAAGATTTTTATCGAGCAATACTTTTACCAGGTTGCCCGTTTCATTAAAGACTTCTATTCTTACTTTGGACGCAGCATCCAAACGATATTTAACGGTGTTGTTACCGATAAAAGGATTGGGTGAAGTAGTAGCAACTACTTCCGGAGCGCCAATAGCTAACCCCTGGTAAACTACTGTACTACTACTGCCCATAGTTACTCTGTGATTTCCTACTGCAGTTCCGCAATCACAAATATGTGTTCCAGCCCAGGGCGTTTGAACATATGGAAAATGTGCCCTTAGAGTAGTGTCATTCCTGTCCACACCTGTATTATACGACAATACATTTAGTAATTGTGGTGTTAGCGGACTACCCCCTAATTTATAGTCATCGTACCATAATCCAATTGCAGCTAAAACAACGCCACCTACTGCCTGTAATTCAATTCTTGTAACGTCATCTTCTAATCTTCTTCCATTAGGAAAACCGTCCATGTTTGGAATATTTTGAATACTCGTATTTGCGTAAGCAGGATCAGTTAAACCGGTTACGGCAGCTTGTATAAGGCCTAAGGAACTAAATTCTTTACAATTTCTTGGCGTTGGTGGAACAGCCATATTTAGCCGCAACATATCCCCTCCATTAGGCAAAAAATTATTAATAAATGGTTTACCTTTTGCCAGTGGATTACCTGTTGGTTTGCCAGTAGCCAACTGATAAGGAGCCAAATTCGGTACACCTGTGTGAAAAATAGGCCATAAATCAACAGACCGGGGCGAAGCTTTGGCAGGTAATAATAAAGTGCCAAAAATTGCATCATCCAGGGCAGTACCTTTTACAGCAGACGTACCTTTTAAACTGAATAATCCATCCTGGCCATCACCAAATCCAAACGCACCCAATGAATTTTTTTGAACCCGCAATGGCTTAAATGCGGGAACAGCTCCGCCAAACAGTGCATCATCCATATAAAGAGCCAGTTCAGGGTTGTAAAAATAGTTACCAAATGTAGCAATGGTAGGCAGATCATCATAAGGAGTTAGCGCATTCCACAAGTCTTTATAACCAACCGGTATAATAGCTTCGTTGGTTAGTGGCATACCAAGCCTGGATACCTGTATCCATTTACCTTCATTTGAAACCAAATCGTACTTCATGTCTTTTTTAACATCGGCAGCCTTGATTTCATTTAATATTCTTATTTTTTGCCTGCTGGCAGATGCCCAAACACCAATAACATAATTAGGATCAAGAATATTGGTGCATACGCTTTTATGATCTTTCTGCAGAGTTGCAATATCAACTTGTATTGCAATACTTGATACATTTTTACATTTTAACGCATCCACTGATTTACCTGAAGCCCTGGGTGCATCGCCCAAATCAAAAATACCTCCCAGGTCTACAAAAAAGGGATCATCTACAGGACCGCAAAATACCTTTTCGCCAGTGGAAGCAGTTGTAATTGCTTTTTCCATTAATGAATTGTAAGAAGGTGCATTTAAACCAACCGGCGAACTTATAGAACGTGGGCCAATATTAGTTGGCGGCACTACGCCGTTATTTACCACCGCGGTAAAAGACTTACCCCCATCCATACTTCTTTCCATCATGTAGGTAGTTTTCAGATTTTCTTTACCCAGCCTGATATTAAAAAATGTAGTTGGATCCTCATTGGTTCTTTTAAATGTAAAACGATAAACAATATCATCGCCTTTTGTAGCAATGTTATTATCTATATGTATTTCATAACGGATGTTTTCACCAAAATGATAGTAGTTTGGCCCTGCCTCGGGTAACTGGCCAGGTACATAATTGGCAATAATGGTAATCTTTGATGGATCATCAGGACTTCGAAAAGCATAGACATCGGTATTGTCTGCCAGGGGATCGTCTGCAATCATAGGGGCTTCCCTATGAGAAGAGGCAAAAGCTGGCGCAGTAATTTGTAAACACATTACCAGCAAAAGAAATGCGGCGGAAAATTTTTTTTTCATAAATGTTTTTTTAGTGAATGTAATTAATTGAAATACACAAATACATGACTGCGGACAATCAAATTGGATATTAGCCGTAAAAATGAATGAAATCTTAGGGTAGATTTATAGTAATACTTTAAAAATATAAACCGGAAACAGTTGTAATAGCAGCATTTATAGGTAATGGAATTATGAAACTCTTTTAGAGCCTGTTAAAGTTACGATAATACTTTACCCTTGGTTTTACTTTTTTTAAGTTTATTTTTTAGATAGCAGTAATGGCAGCAAACTCTTTAAAAATCATTAATTTGTAAAAAAATAAGTAATGGTAAATAATATAAAATGCCCCAATTGCGGGCATGTTTTTGACGTAGAAAATGTTTTGGCGGCAGATATTGAGCAAAAATACCAGCAGCAATACCAGGATAAATTAAACCAGTCTTTGACGAAGGTTGAAGAAGAGAAAAAAAAATTAGAAGCCGACCAGTTTCAGTTTGAAGAGAAAAAGAAAAAAGAAAATGAGATTTTTGCACAGAAACTGCAGCAGGAAAAATTAAAATTAGAAAGCGAAATCCAGGAGCAATTAAGAAAAAGTATTTCTGCAGATTATGAAAATAAACTGATCCTGTTGCAAAACAATAATAACGACAACGAAGAAAAACTTAAAGAAGCCAGAAAAAAAGAACTGGAGTATTTGCAAAAAGAACAACAGCTAAAAAATAAAGAAGCCGAACTGGAAATTACCCTGCAGAAAAAATTACAGGAAGAAAGTGCAAAACTTGGCGAGCAAATACGTGGGCAGGAGAATGAAAAAAACCTGTTGAAAGAAACAGCTTTTCAGCTTAGGGTAAAGGAGCTTGAAATGCAGTTAAATGAACAAAAAAAATTAGCCGATGAAATGAAACGCAGGGCAGAGCAGAGTTCCATGCAGCGGCAGGGTGAAGTGCAGGAATTATTACTGGAATCTATATTAAAAGAAAACTTTCCCTTTGACCTTATTGAAGAAGTGGGTAAAGGTGTGGAAGGGGCCGATTGCATACAGGTAGTTCGTAATAACAGCGGTACTACCTGCGGTAAAATTATTTACGAAAGCAAGCGCACCAAAACCTGGAGCAATAACTGGGTAGATAAGTTAAAAGCGGATATGCGTAGCCGCGGCGCTGATGTGGCCATCCTTGTTACACAGGCTTTTCCAAAAGACATGGAACGTTTTGGAGAAAAAGATGGCGTCTGGATATGCAATTTTACTGAAGTAAACAGTGTTGCACATTTGCTGCGCAATGGCATTATTAAAATACACGAGGTACAAAAAGGCGAAGAAAACAAGGGCGATAAAATGCAGTTGCTGTACAATTACTTAACCGGTATTGAATTTAAAGGACAGGTTGAGGCAATAGTAGAAGGCTTTATGGCCATGAAGCAAAGCATTATGAAAGAACGCATACAAATGGAAAAGATGTGGAAGGAAAGGGAAAAACAACTGGAAAAAGTATTGATCAGCACCAGCGGTATGTATGGCTCCGTGAAAGGAATAGCCGGCGCATCTTTTGGAAATATCCCATTGCTTGATGGTGGTGAAGAGGACGATTTACTGGAAGATTAAAAGCTGATATTACATTATTTGAACAAAAAAGATCCTGTTTGTAAAAACAGGATCTTAAGCTATAATAATTTATATTTTTTATTTATTACTATCAGCAAATTCCTTTCGGATGATATTTAATGCACCACCGGCTTTGAACCATTCAATCTGCTGTTCATTGTAAGTATGGTTCACTTCAATTATATCAACGCTTTCATCTGTATGATTTAATTTTAATTTCAATGTTTTGCCCGGTGCAAAAGAAGTTAATCCAATAATATCAATGGTATCATCTTCCTGTATTTTATCGTAATCTTCCTTGTTGGCAAAAGTAAGCGCCAGCATACCCTGCTTTTTTAAATTGGTTTCGTGTATGCGTGCAAACGATTTTACCAGCACAGCCCGAACCCCCAAATGACGTGGTTCCATGGCTGCATGTTCCCTTGATGAACCTTCTCCATAATTTTCGTCACCCACCACTATAGTGCCAACGCCTGCTGCTTTATAAGCCCTTTGTGTATTGGGTACGGTTCCATATTCGCCAGTTAATTCATTCTTTACTGAATCAGTTTTTTCATTAAAGAAATTGAGAGCACCAATCAGCATATTGTTGCTGATATTATCCAAATGGCCGCGGAACTTTAACCATGGGCCTGCCATACTGATATGATCGGTTGTACATTTTCCTTTTGCTTTTATCAGCAATTTTAAACCTTTCAGATCAACACCTTCCCATGCCGTAAAAGGATCCAGCAATTGTAAGCGTTTACTTGTTGGCGATACTATTACCTCAACACCACTGCCATCTTCTGCCGGCTGCTGATAACCTGCATCATCCACATCAAAACCTTTGGGAGGCAGTTCAAAACCGGTTGGCGGATCAAGCTTTACTTTTTCTCCTTTATTATTGGTCAAGTAATCTGTTAATGGGTTAAAAGAAAGATCACCGGCAATTGCCATGGCGGTTACAATTTCCGGGCTTCCTACAAAAGCAAATGTATTTGGGTTGCCATCTGCACGTTTTGCAAAGTTGCGGTTAAAAGAATGTACAATGGTGTTCTTCTCTGCTTTTTCTGCCCCAACCCTTGCCCACATACCAATACAAGGGCCACAGGCGTTGGCAAAAACAGTTGCGCCAATTTTATCAAATACACCTAAAAATCCATCCCTGTCAATGGTAAAACGCACCTGCTCGCTGCCAGGTGTAATTGTAAATTCTGAGTTCAATTTTAACCCTTTATCAGTTACCTGTTGGGCAAGGCTAACCGCCCTGCTGATATCTTCGTAAGATGAGTTGGTGCAACTGCCAATTAAACCCACTTCAATTTTTGTAGGCCATCCGTTAGCCGCTGCAGCTTCTTTCATTTTAGAAATGGGCGTTGCAAGATCTGGTGTAAAAGGGCCATTTAAATGTGGTTCCAAAGTATTTAGATCAATTTCAATTACCTGGTCAAAATAAGTTTCAGGATTTGCATATACTTCATCATCGCCGGTTAAATGTTTTGCAATTGCATCTGCTGCTGTAGTAATGTCTGCCCTGCCGGTGGCGTTTAAATACCTGCCCATACTTGCATCGTAACCAAATAAAGAAGTGGTAGCGCCAATTTCGGCACCCATATTACAAATAGTTCCTTTACCTGTACAACTCATACTGGTAGCACCTTCACCAAAATATTCCACAACTGCACCGGTACCACCTTTTACTGTTAATATACCAGCTACCTTTAAAATTACATCTTTAGGAGCCGTCCAGCCACTAAGCTTACCCGTTAGTTTAACACCAATTAATTTGGGCATTTTTAGTTCCCATGCAAGACCCGCCATTACATCACATGCATCCGCACCACCTACGCCAATAGCAATCATTCCCAAACCACCGGCATTTACGGTATGGCTATCTGTACCAATCATCATACCACCGGGAAAAGCATAATTTTCCAATACCACCTGGTGTATAATTCCGGCACCGGGTTTCCAAAATCCAATGCCATATTTATTACTTACTGATGCCAAAAAATCATACACTTCACTGCTTTCATGCACTGCCCTGTCTAAATCTGTTTTACTGTTAACTTTCGCTTCAATTAAATGGTCGCAATGTACGGTAGACGGAACAGCTACCTTGGTTCTTCCACTTTGCATAAATTGCAATAAAGCCATTTGTGCAGTAGCATCCTGCATGGCTACACGGTCTGGTGCAAAATCTACATAACTTTTTCCTCTTTCATAAGCCGTGGTGGCTTCTCCCTGCCATAAATGGGCATACAATATTTTTTCAGTAAGGGTCAATGGTTTGCCAACCGCTTTACGGGCTGCTTCAATATGGCTGCCAAAATTGGCATACAGTTTTTTAATCATTTCAATGTCAAAGGCCATGCTAATAGATTTTATGTGTAGAAAGAGCCGGTTATATTAGTATAGAAATGTTAATATTTTGCTATAATAACTAATCGGGTAGGTTGCAAATTTACAAAAAATGAGTGAAGCTTTGTCACCAAATTTAACGCATGAGTTAATTTTATTTTTTTTATATTCGTGCTATGAACCGGTTTAAACTTTTTATTGAATGGCATGTATTTGGGGTTTGCAGTGCTATTGGCGAAAGAATGGGTATTGCAGCTTCAACCATCCGCAAAAATTTTATCTACATTTCTTTTCTTACAATGGGTTCTCCCATAATCATTTATTTATTTATTGCTTTTTGGATGAATATAAAAAAGTATATCCTCAATGCCAGGCGTAACCCCTTAAGGTATCTTTAAAGCATCTATTTCAATAAAGTTCAATTCGCCAAGTGGCCTTAAGAATTTCCACTTTTTTCTAAAGATAGGGTCAATTTATCCTTAATAATATTTAACATATTGGCTATTGATAAAATGTTTGCGGTTAGTAGTGTATGTTTTAGGGTATGCGAACAAATGACACATTGTGTACCTTTGCTATTCAAAGATGAGCAAATGGTCAATTTAATACCCCGTTTTATTTTTCATTCCTATGTATTGTGTGTTGAGGATTTGCAGCGGACTATTTCATGTTTGATTTCCTTTGATTTACAAGTATAATTTATCCCGATTTTGTCGGGATAAATTATTTTACCTACAACGCGGTCAGGACTTGGGAAGTACGGGAATTAGCCGCCCGGAACCGATGATGATTGAAAATTCTGTATTTGGATTTGTGTGCCTGCAAATATTTATGCTTTTGTGTGGAGGCGTAATATAAATTGTCATTATTCTTTTAAAGTTTTCTAATTCTAAACATATATCAGTTTGCCTAAATTCTTATGAACAAGAATTTAGGCAATAGTTTGTTTTATTATTTGTAAGCCGTATCAGTTTCTTAAGCGATTATAATTACCATCGTTTGGTCGGTCAGCTTCCTTCCATTTACGGATAGCTTTAAAAGGTAGCTTAAGTAAATTACCGATGGTTAATTCTTTCTCATCAGCATAAGCTGGAACACCCGTTACAATTTCTTTTTGATGGATATTCAATCGAACTGTTTTATGTATCCTGTCCCAGAAAGAAAAAATAATGGAATAATTGCTATCTGTTTCTTTCTTTATTATTGAATGATGAATACCGTGCATTCTTGGTGTTACAATCAATATGTTCAATGTTTTTTCTAACCAAAACGGAAGTTTTGTATTGCTGTGGTGAAACTGGCTTGCTGCTTCAAAAGCAATTTCATAAATGAGTACTATTGCAGGTGAAGCCCCAACTAATATTACAGCAGCGCCACGAAATAAAACAGAAGCTATCATTTCACCAAAATGAAAACGGAAAGCGGTGCTTATATCAAGGTCAAGGTCTGTATGATGAACCAAATGAAACCGCCACATGAAGGGAAGCTTATGAAGTAAAATATGCCAGATATAATTGCTGTAATCAAGCAATATAAATGCAACAACAGATTCAATCCATGGTGGCAGGTAATACAAATAATTCAATCCAAACTGCCATTGCTGATTTTTTACTGCCAGCCAAATCATTGCAGGAATAAACAGTAATCGCAGCAATACAAAAGCAGGAATAGAAACAATAAAATTAATTATTATTCTTTTCCATCTGTTCTGTACTCTTTTTCTTAATTGAAATTTAGTTTCAAGAATAAATAGAATGATGAACAGTCCAATCAATATTGGTGTGCCATAACTATCAAAAATGGATTTAATCATCGTCTCTTAATTTTTCTCCTTCCCCTTTTTTAGTGTGCCATGTTGCATCTTTATTTAGGTTAAGATCGTACTGAATTTTTGGAGAAGAACCTTCAGGGGCTTTTCCCACCATCATTTCAAAATAACGAATGCCATCTTTTATATTAGCCCATAAATGACCTGGTGGTTCATGACCATAAGCCCTGTATTTATTTGGCGGCACTTTACCTTTTTGTTGAACAAAGGTTGCAAAATTATTTACCCATGCATTAAATGTTTCCATAAACTCATTTTCCTTTATCATGTCTTCTGCCTGGTTGTTGCTATACTTTTCTCCTTTGCCACTTGTGCAATATTGCCATAAAATATCGGGCACTTCCACACCACCGTAACGGCATTGCCACACCAAAGGAGCATAGGCATCTCTTATATTTTCGAAAGGCTCTTTTTCAGGATGAAAATATTTTTTATGCTGTAAAATTTTTGGCCTGCCTGTATCATCCATTTCATCACCACCTTCATCACCATAACAAAAGAAACCTGCTGTCCTTCCTTCTAAATGATTTAAGCTCATTTCCTTCCATTGCTCCGTGTGCTCAAATGCCATTGCCTTTTCCGCATTCTTATGGCCGATTATTTTTTCGTCAGGATTGCCGCCACTCATACAAACCAAACGATCAAACATTAATTTTAAATTGCTGCTGCAACTATACCAATTAACAGGGCCGGTGATTGCCCATGCATCAGCCATATCAAGCCGTGCATACATATCTAAATTCCACATCAGGT
>JAYVZR010000329.1:0-10634 GCA_043783135.1 Ferruginibacter sp.
CATGTTGTATCCAGTTTAAAATTTGGTCCTTCTTTATTTGCAGCTAAAGCCATATTTACTAAATCAAATGAATTTCTATGCGGTGGCTTGAAGCCTAAAATAGCTGCACTGTCAGTATCATTTCTGCCAATCATATCACCATTTAAAACAGCAACAATATTTTTGGCAGGTATTGTCGGGTGTGCCGAAAAATACCTTGATCCCAATAAACCCCTTTCTTCAGCACCATGTATCACAAATAACACTGATCTTTTGGGCGGGTTTCTGACAAACGCTCTGGCATCGGCAAGCATTGCCACATCAACACTTGCGTTATCATCAGCTCCATAATAAACAGAATCATTTTTTATTACATTCCTGATGCCATGTGCATCTGAATGACCGCTATATAACAGATACTCACATTTCAACTTAGCATCTGTTCCTGTAACTATGCCTACAATGTTTACTGAAGGATATGAATATTTTGAAATAATGAGGTTTATTTTTACCGTCCCGGTATTTCCTTGTAATTGTTTTTTAGCATTGGCGTGCAGCCATAAAACAGGAGCTTTAGCAGTTACGTTTTGATTGGGACCTTCCGCAATTTCGTAACTACCTCTTTTTAAATTTTCTACAGCATCATCCCATGCTTTTTCAGCCACTTCATCTGCAATAAAAATAATCGCCAGAGCACCTCTATTTAACAAAGGCAGGCCATACTTGGCAAAAATGTATCTGTTGTATCTCCACGTTGGTAATGAGACATTCAAATTAATTCCTTTTGAATTTGCTTCAATTGCCACCACTTTATCTTTTACATCTATTGCATTCGTGTCAATATCTGACGCATTGCCTAAATAAACAATCGGTGCATTCAAGTTAATGTTTGCCATCTGTGAAATTGCAACATCTTTCCATAACTTTAAAGAAGTGTCATTTATTTGTATGCTTGAATTGTCTGCAATATGGTTGCGCAGTATAGTAAAATATTGAAAATAAGTACCATCATCGCCAGCTGGCTTTAACCCGATAGCCCTGAATTTTTCACCTAACCACATGGAAGCCTTTAGTTCATCTAGAGTTCCTGCAGAACGACCGTTAAAATGTGCATCAGCCAACGCGTATAAATCATTTCTTAAATCCTCAATTCGAATTAAATTTAAACCCGGAGGATTACTTAATTGAGCGAACAAAGAACTTGTCATTGCGATTAGCAAACACCATAAAATATATTTTTTCATTTTACTACATTATACTTTAAGATTAAAAAAAATTCTACTCTTTAACTACCCGAACTGTACATTGGCATTACAACAAAATTATCTTGTTTTTAATTCATTATTGATTGCTGATTTTTTTCCACAATTTGTATTGTTTGAAGTTTCAAATTGTGATACTATTTTCCATAACATTCATTTAATACCGGACCTGCTGTTTTCTTTGTTGGCCTTTGTGAAACTACAAGAAAACAAAAAGCAAAATATTGCTATTAATCTTCACGGGTGCACTGGTTGTTCAAAGAGTGCGGTTTGCAAAATGGAACAACGAATCATTGCGAACATTCTTTAAACGCATTAAAGAAGATTAATTTATAATGATGGTGAAAGCAGCCTTGCTAACTTTTCAGGAAGCTGTGTCAGGTGTGATCGTTTATACCATTCTTCTGCATTTAATTTTTTTGTGAATTGCAGATCTTCAAAAAAACTTTACGCATTTTTTCAGCGAAGGGTGCATCATAAATAATTGCATTCACTTCAAAGTTTAATTCGAAACTCCGGTGATCCATGTTTGCAGTTCCTATCATCGTTAAGCTTCCATCGGTTACCAAAGTTTTTTCATGTACAAAGCCTTTGTTGTACTAAACATAAATTTCTACGCCTGCAATTAAAAGATCTTTATAGTGCGCTTTGGATGCAGCATTCACAAGCTTTGAATCGCATTTGCCGGGCACTAATAATTTTACAGAAAGGCCGCCCAAAGCTGCTATGCGCAAGGCATACACAACAGCATCTCCCGGGATAAAATAGGGAGTGGTAATAAGTATTTCTTTTTTCGCTAAATAGATCGCTTCCAAAACCGAAAATAAAATAGAAGGTTGTACAGAATCTGGGCCGCTTGCTGCAATTTGTACATACACATCTTCTTTTGTTGCTGCATCCTTGTTAAAATAAATGCTTTCGCATTTTATTATTTTGCCGCAACAAAAATTCCAGTCGGTGATAAAAATATATTGAAGATAATAAACGCCAGGCCCATCAATACGCAGATGCGTATCACGCCAATACAATTGCTTTGGTTTATTGTTGATGTATTTATCACAAACATTAATGCCGCCGGTAAAACCGGTTTTGCCATCAATGATCACAATCTTTCTATGGTTACGGTAGTTGATGCGGTTGGCCAATAAATAAAAATGCACTTTGGAAAAAGGAAATATCTCGATCCCAGATTCACGCATTCGTTTTTCAACTTTCTTTTTTATTGAAGGGCTTCCAAAATCATCGTAGATAAACCTTACCCGCACCCCTTCGTTAGCTTTTTTTATCAGTAGTTCTATAATGGCGCTCCCTATCTCATCCTGCTCGTAAATGTAATATTCCATGTGAATGTGATGTTTTGCTTCATCAAGACACTTCATCAGTTCAGAAAATTTTTCTTCACCATTTAGCAGGAGCTTAACGCTGTTATGGCGTGTGAGCGGACTTTGCAACTCTCTCAGCAACATCTTTGCAAGTTCAGTTTCGCCATCTACTGCTGTATCCTTTACTTCAACTATCGACTCCCCGTATTGCTGGACATCTTTTTTTATTTCGTCCAGCATCTTATCATTCTCATCACCCTTTTTTACATATAATTTTTTTTGCCAATTATTAATTCCGAATGCCAGGTAAAAAAGTATCCCTATGGCAGGAACAAAAATGCAGAAGAAAAGATAAGCCAATACTTTAGTACTGCTGTGCGTTTCAAAAATTATCCTCAGGCAAACCAATATTAATAGGATAATATATATACCGCTTAAAATATAGATCCAGTTCATTAGTATCTGCGTTAGTTATTATTTATTTTTAAAACTAAACATCATTTGGTTACCACAACAATTATTATTTATTATAAATGCAGACGGCATTAAAGTTGACAAATTTAATACCCTCAATGCAGCCACAAAACAAGGTGTAGTAATAGTATCGGCTTATGGAGAAAAATTAGCACTCCTTGAAGTGAATGGAATGACTACTAACTTTACCTTCGGAAAAAAGATGATTCCTGACTATTTATTACTACACCTTCTTCCTTATATTATTTATCCGTTAATTATGATATATATAGGAAAATTAAGTACAATCTGAAACAAGCAACAACTTTTCGGCTGATAAAGTAAAAAGCAAATATTTTATGAACCACCCTTTAAACCATATGGTTTTAATTAAGATGGTTTTTTATAGTTTCAATAAATGAATTTACGGTAAATGGCTTTTCAAGATATCCATCTGCATTTACTTTTTCGCAAATGTGCTTTAAATCTGCATTAGCCGAAAAAATGAGGATAGGTACTTTTAGATTTTTATCATTCTTTACGATGGCAATTGCTTTTTCGCCACCAATATCCGGTATCCATAAATCCATTAAAATTAAATCTGGATTATGTTTTTCAATATCGGAGAGAATATTTTCACATCTCGACAGTGTTTCCACTTTGTAATTGTATTTGGCTAAAATTGCTTTGCAGAGTAATAATATTTCTGCATCATCATCATAAATAAGAATATTGTTTTTCATTTTGCAGCTATGTTTAAACATTAGCCACCAAAAGTAATCAATCTAAATAAATTGGTATAGTAAAATAAAAAGTACTTCCTATTCCTGGCTCACTTTCGGCCCACATATTACCCTCATGCCTGTTAATAATATCGTAGGATATATATAGCCCAATGCCCAATCCCTGGAAATGGATGGCGTGTTCCTGTACCCTGTAGTAACGGTCAAAAATCTTATCCAGGTGCTGCTTATTCATACCCACTCCATAATCCTTTACTGATACCTGCAATACATTTTGTTTTTCTAATACTTCCACCAATACACTATTAGCATTAGGGGAATATTTTATGGCGTTGGTCAATAAATTTATTACTACCTGCTGTAGTCTGTTTTTATCCCCTTTTATAGTATGCAGGCTCTTGCCGTGTTTGGTAATGGTATGAATACTGTTTCCCTGCTGGATATTTTCAATGGTTTCATCCAGCATTTCATTAAAATCAAAAGTGCTGATATTATAATTGAGTTTACCATTTTGTATTTTACTTGCATCTAATAACTCGGCAACCAAATCATGCAATCTTTCCAGGGAATTGCTTGCTTTTTGGGCATATACCAATGGAGTTGGGTTTTCTTCCCCAATAGTTAAAAGCAGCAATTCCAAATAGCCTTTTGCGGTGGTTAAGGGTGTTTTCATTTCGTGGCTGGCTATACTTATAAATTCATCTTTCTTTTGTTCTTTCAATTTTTGTTCATTTATATCTGTAAAAGCGCCAATCCACTTGGAAATTTTTCCCTCTTCATTTCTTAATGGTACTCCTTCCACCACATGCCACCTGTATTCACCATGCTTATTTTTTAACCTGGCTTCTGCATGATACAGGTTGCCGGTTTCTAAACTTCCCAACCAGGCATTACTCATCGATTCCATATCCTCTGCGTGAACAATGGCCGGCCAGTTACCTACTTCATAAGGATTAAATCCGGAGTATTCCTGCCAACTGTTAGAAGCATAGATTGCTTCGCCTTTTTCATTGGTAATCCAAACAAGGTGCGGTAATTTTTCTGCCAGGCCCCTGAATTTTTCTTCGCTTTCTTTTAGTGCTTTTTCTGCAAACTTCTTTTCGGTTATATTAGTGTGTACCCCTACCCATTCCCGTATAGATCCATCTTTATTTAATAACGGGATCGCTCTTACAGAAAAATGCCCCCATTGCCCATTGCTCATTTTTAATCTGTGTTCAAAAACAAATATTTTTCGTTCATTTACTGCAATGTTCCATGCATTAATTGTTGGTTGGGTATCATCCGGATGAATGGATTTTGCCCAGCCGTAGCCTTGGTACTCTTCGTAACCTTGTCCGGTAAGGGCCGCCCATGCCAGCTGTTCGCCTTCCATTTCCCCCTTCGCATTATTTGTCCATACAATGCCTTGTACTGCTGCCACTGCAGCGGCAAACCGTTCTTCACTCACCTTTATTTTTCCCACTGCCTCCACCTGTTCTGTTACATTAGCCACCACTTCCACAACACCCGAAATACTTCCATCAGTTTCCCTGTATGCCTCGTACACAAGGTTGACATAAATTTTTTGGAGTTTGCCATCTTTTGTAAGCATGAGGGGTATGCCAAAGGCTGTAAATTTTTCACCCGTTGTAAAAACTTTTTGTAATAAATTGGCAAAACCCTGGCTTTTTGCTTCAGGTAAAGCCTCAAATACGGGCTTACCAATAACTGCTTCGTAAGGTTTACCCCAAATAGCCAGCAACTCTTTGTTTACAATTTCAATTATATTGTCAGGGCCACGGTACAGGCACATGGCCACAGGTGCCTGTACAATAAAGCTGCGTATTTTTTCCTGGCTTTCTTTCTGGGCTTCTTCCATTTTTTTTCTTTCGGTAATATCTCTTGCTATTGCAAACAAGTGTGGCACACCATCCAATGATAAACCAGTCATATTCACTTCAACAGGGTATATAGTGCCGTCTTTTTTCTTGTGAAGTGTTTCAAACTGAGGTATTTTCTCCTGCTGTGCCATAGCAAACGCCTTACTAAAAACTTCATCATTGTAAATAGTGTCAACGTCAGGTACCCGTAGCTGTTTTGCTTCTTCCCTTGAGTACCCCCAGCGTTCCAGCGCCACATCGTTGAGGTACACAAAGCTTGCGTCCTGCCTCATTAAAATAAATGGTTCTGTAGCATTATCTGCCATGTGCTTAAACCGTTTTAATTCCTGTTCGCCTTTTTTTTGCTGTGTAATGTCAGTGTTGGTAGATATAACTAATAATACTTTCCCCTCTTCATCCAGCGATGCCGATGATTTTGACATTATCCATGAAGATTGTCCGGTGTTTTTATTTACTGTTTTAAAAATTGCATGTGCTGGCAACCCGGTAGAAAATGTAATTGCAGTTGGGGTGTTTTTTAAATCAAAAGGTTCACCTTCCTCATCATATATTTCTAAATTGCCAACGACTTTTTTATACACATAATCTGGGTCTTTTTCTTTCATCATTTCTTTTGCTGAACTAAACCCTGTTATTCTCGCTGCTTCATCATTCACAAATAAAAGCTCGCCTTTACTATTTCGAAGTTGAATGGCGGCTGGTACCATTCTTAAAGTAAGTTCTAATTGTTCCCGTATAGCAGCAAGTTTATCTGCGGCTTCCTTTTCTTCTGTAATATCCAGTACTGTCCCATATAGCTTAGTAGCAATATTGTTATCATGTATTACCCGTCCGTTTGTTCTTATCCAATGCACTGAGTTATCTTTCCATACTACCCTTGCTTCATAAAATAAAATACCCGATTGCAAGGATATGTCATGTGCCTTGTCTCTTGCGGCTATATCATCCGGATGCATCGCTTCCTTCAAATCCAGGTGGCTCGTTTCGTTTGAATACTCTAACCCAAATATTTCAGCAAGCCGCTCAGAAAAAATTATCTTTTTACTTAACAGGTCTATTTCAAAAGTGCCCAACCGTGCAGATTCAACTGCCAGACGGATCCTTTGCTCGCTTTCCTCAATTTTTTTACGGGCAAGCACCTGTTCCGTTACATCAATTAACACTGCAATTATACCCGTAATTGTACCATCTGATTCACGGTAAGCCTCATAGAAAAGGTTTACATAGAAGCTTTCATTTTTGCCATTTCTTAAAAAGGTTACATTAATTTCCTTTGCCGAATAAGCTTGGCCAGTTTTGTAAACGCCATCAAGTAGTTTTTCTAAACCGAGGCTTCTTGCTTCGGGCATTGTTGCAACTATGGGTTTGTTTATCAGCGTTTCTAATTGTTGTCCAAAAAATTCACACATGCGCTCATTGGCAAGTTGTAAAATATGATTAGGCTCCTTAAATATACACATCGCTACAGGTGCCTTAAGTATAGTGTTGCGTAGATTATTTTCGCTGTTTTGTATTTTTTTATTGGCAGTTTGGTTAAGGGTGTTTATTTGCTCGGTCCACATTCGCAAATTTGCTTCTTTGCGCAAGCGCAAAAACAGTACTGTTAACGCAATTAAAGATAGCAGGGAAAACCCCATTAAATAAAGTGGGGTTATAGCAGCAGACTGGCTTTTCGTTTGCAAGTGCTGCTGGAGTGTTTTATCTTCTTCACGTAACATGGAGACTACAAGTTTCCTTGCTTCATCCATTTTATTTGTTCCTTTTAACAGTAGAGAATCTTTTACTGCATTTGTTTGCGGAGTAGATAAAATACTGATATTTTTTTTTAAAAGAAAAAGTCTTTCAGCAACAATCTTTTTAAGGGCTAAGAAATTAGTGTGTTTGGTAGAATCATCCGCCAGCATTGTATTAAGCCCGGATAATAAATGATTAATTTTTCCTTCTGCCCCTATATATGGTTGAAGAAAAAGGCTGTCATTTGAAAGCAAATACCCACGTTGGCCGGTTTCCGCATCTTTTAAGGTTGATAATACATCTGAAATGTTACCTTTAACCTCCTCGGACTTTATAACCCATGTAACAGATTCATCAAATTGTTTAACTTTTTTGTATGAAGTAAAGGCTGCGATAATCAACACTACAGTTAGCAGCGTGAACAAAAAAATATAGGTGTTTTTTGAGAGTTGTTTCATTTACAAAGCTTTCATTGTGGTTTGGTTAGGCCTATATGGCTAGTAATTTAAAGAGAAAAGTAAATTAACCTCTGTTGCCCTTTATCTTCAGGTGTTTTTATTAGGTGAAGGTTGGAGGTTTTATGTGATAAAAAGAACCAAAATATTATTAAATAATTTGTTAAGCCTTATAAAAATATAAAAAAAAGTTTAAACCATATATATTTGAGAAGACAAAATTAATCAAAATTGATTTTTTGAAGTTTGAAAGACACAATTGCAGTGATTTTTACAATTAAAGATAAACCTATTTATACAGGTTCACTTATTGCAAACACCACTTACAAAGGCATAGTGTGTACATGACCGCCGAAAAGGACAGTAACCACAGAAGATGGGCTGCAAAAACAACAAATTAAAAAAGATAAATCGTTTTAACTTCCGAATTAATCTAAAGGCAGGTTTGATTTTTAAAAATTCGAGTGCGCTGTCAAAAAAGGATGGTTTTTGGAACTACCCCTATGTTAATTAGCTAATATTGCATTTGCCAACTTTAATTAATTCGACGCTTAATTATTCATTCTTAACTTATTATTGTTTTGCATAGCACAATCTACCGTTCTATGGCAATGAATGATTTTTTACTTTCCCGAAGTTTTTAACACACCGGCCAGCATTGTTTTAAGTATTAAGTTAAAGAATGACATATGCATTAAATCTCTTGTGTAGGCAACGTTTTCAACCCTTACTATTCCATCTTCACCGGGGTTAGATTTTTTTAGGACAAAAGCATTGGCAATAAATGAAACCAGCCCCCTTTTTTTTTGCACACCATCGTCATTTCCTTTTTTGTAAATATCAACTTTTATATCGCTGTACAAAAATTTTACTGTGCCGGTGCTTGATTGATTGTTTGCCTTCATAGAAAATGTAAGGCCGTTTATTTTACCTTCTTTTATTTTAAATAACCCGAGAGGTTCAATAATTTTATTTAGCCTCTCGGTGTTTATTGCACCCAATTGAGCATTTACCGTAAACACACCTTGCTTGGATTTTGAAAGATCAAAACCAAATATTACGTGTAGCGGCCCGTCGTTAAGCACCATACAATTGGCCTCAATTTTCATGTATGGGTTAACGGCAATTTTACCGCTGTCATTGGTAACATTTGTTGCTGTACTACTTATATTGGTAAACATAATCTTGCCCCGCATTTCCGAATTGAGATTTATTTCTTCATAGGTTACATCAAGATTGCTGACTTTAAGCTTATCAATATCTATCGGAAAAGGGATTTTCATCAGTAGTTGTTGAGGATATTTTCCCACTTTTAATCCTGGGGAAGGAGGTAGGTTCCAGTCTTTGTACACTTCCAGCTTTCCATTTTTTACAAATGCTTCTTTTGCAGAAAACCCTTCGTTAGATACGATGCTCCACCAGTCTGTTTTCTTAAAAAAAACCTCTTTAAAAGTAAGATTGTAGCGGTCTTTTGCATAAGTCAATTTTTTTGTAAAAGCATTTTTATCGCCCCTTGGTATAACAGTAAAAGAATAAGCTGTAATATCTTTTTGCAATGCATTAATTGAAACAGAATCTACTTCCAGGAAGTATAAGCTGTCTGCCGTGGGGAACCTTAATTTACCCACAGAAATATTTGCATTTTCAGCATATAAAAACCTTGTGCTATCATATTGTGTTAAGGAGTCTACCAATATTTTATCAAACCGCATATTTACTTTTTTAAAAACCGATTGCTTTTCTTTTCTATTGTTTATAAATGTATGATGAATCACATACATATTACTAATGCTAATCCTTTCTACCGATAAGCGGTTTAAATGTGTTGAAATGCGCTGATACAATGTTTGGATGCTGGCAGTATCTTTTTTAAAATTGATGGCCTTGTTTTTTTTATGAAAAATTTCCAGGCTTGGCCCGCTTATATTTATACTCTTTAGATTTACCTTTTTGCCCGACGAAAAATCTTTGATGTTAATGCCGTCAATGGCTATAGATGCTACTGAAATATTAAAAATATCTGCGGGCCTTTTTCCTAAACTATCAAGTTTTGCTGCCAAAACTGTGTCCGGAATTAGCTTAACATTGCTTAAAACAAGGGTTGAATTAATTATATCAGCATGTAGGGAATCAAATTCAACCTGGTAAAGGCCGCCCGATCCATCATGAACCAATGTTTGTAGTTTTTTCTTTATAAGAGGATTAAAATCGTCAAGCTTTCTAAATGTCAGGTAATAATAAATGCCTCCCGACAAAACAAGCAGTACTAATAAAATAATGGAAATTATTTTTTCATAGAGGTAAGGGTTCTAAAAACATACCATCAATTATTACCTTCTAACCTTTTCATTTTTAAGCTATTATGTATTTAAATGTGGAAAGTTGTGGAATTTTTTACCCATTCAATTATTGAATAATTGATTTTAAAATTTAATATTGTAGCTATTGCTACATAGAAAGTTGAAACTGTAAAGGCATGGTATTTGGTTTTAGAGTCATTCGAAATATTTGAAACATACCACGAAAACTATTGTTAAACATTAACTTGTTGTTTTTTAAAAATTATGTCCAATTTTCAATTAAAGATTTTTCATTTTTCAGTGCAATAAAACCGAGGTGTTTATATGAAGGAGCTTTTAAAAAAACCAGGCACCATGATAAATGCGACAACAAATACCATTGAGGATTTGCTGGGTCATTTACGGGCTTATTTTCAAAAAAACAGCATTACCAGAAAAGATACCGACGAAACACCTCCACTGCGGTCGGAGCTTTTTACAAAACATCAAATGGAGCATCATGC
>JAYVZR010000330.1:0-10623 GCA_043783135.1 Ferruginibacter sp.
GACAGGTTTTAGGAATGGTAAATGGTGACAATGTAACTATAAGTATAAAAGATGGCAAAGTGATGCTGAATAACAGTGCAACAATTATTGCCTCTATCCCTGCCTCCAATGGAATAATTCATGTAATTGATGGAGTACTGTTGCCGCCCACAAAAAAATAATTGAATAAACCTGTTTTTTTATTTGTTGATTAAAATATTCCCGGATGAAAAATAAACTAAGCAATGCCAGCAGGTTGTTACTGTTCATTGCTGCAATCGGTTTGGTGGCTGTATTGTTTACACCCATCTGGCGAATAGAATTAGATGCCCCACAATATCCTGAAGGGCTCAGCCTTGCCATAAATGCCAATGGTTTGCGGGGCAATGTTGATATTATTAACGGCCTGAACCATTATATCGGCATGAAGACATTACATAATGAAGACTTTATTGAATTTAAATTATTACCCTATTGTATTGTGTTTTTTGCAGCAGCATTTGCATTGGTTGCATTGATTAACAGAAGGCGTTGGCTGAATATTTTATTTGGTTTATTTGTAGCCTTTGGCACTATCGCTATGATTGATTTTTGGAAATGGGAATATAACTATGGGCACAACCTGAATCCGAATGCTGCGATAATAGTACCAGGTATGGCTTACCAGCCACCATTGATAGGGTTTAAGCAACTGCTCAATTTTGGAGCCTATTCAATACCTGATACCGGAGGTTGGTTATTTATAGCCGCAGGAATATTATCCCTGGTATGTGTGTTAATAGAATGGAGGAAATATCATGCTAAAAAAAGGGGGATGCTACCGGTAAATTATGGAATACTTTTTCTGGCCCTCCTGTCGGCAAGTAGCTGCAATTTATCGCCACAGGCACTTGTAGCTGGTAAAGACAATTGTTATTTGTGCAAAATGACTATCACAGATGCAAAATATGGAGCTGAAATACTTACTCAAAAAGGAAAGATGTATAAATTTGACGATGTGCATTGCCTGCTTTCTTTTATACAGACAAAAACCATTGATGAGGGGCAGATAAAAGATATTTATGTAGTTGATTTTACGGGCAATCATTCATTGATAAAAGTTGCTGAAAGCTTTTTTTTGCAAAGCGGTGAAATACATGCTCCAATGAATGGCAATGTAATTGCTTTTAAAGATAAGGATAGTATGAAAAATATAGCGGCTCAATTAAAAGGTGTAGCTATCAGCTGGGAACAGTTAAACAAATGAAAGCGGCAATTATCATATTGTGCTGTTGCTATTTCCAGGTAAATGCCCGCAATATTCATGTAGGCAGTTTGCAACAGTTTACAACTATTACCGCTGCTGTTGCAGCAGCAACAGCAGGTGATACTATTATTGTTGACAATGGAATATATCATGAAAAAAACCTTGTTATCAATAAACAATTGGTTTTAAAAGGCATCAATCATCCCGTGCTTGATGGCGAAGAAAAATATGAGATTATTTCTATAAAGTCAGACCATGTAACCATCGATGGATTTTTGCTGCAGCATACCGGCGTATCAAGTATGACAGATTTTGCAGCCATCAAAATTTACAACCGGCACTATGCAACTATCGTCAACAATATTATCAACGATGCATTTTTTGGCATCTACTCACAGCAAGGCATTAACTGCCTTATACAAAACAATATACTTAAAGCAAATGCAACAGAAGAGCAGCAAAGCGGCAATGGCATTCATTGCTGGAAGAGCGACAGCATGCGCATAATAGCAAATACCATCAGCGGGCACAGGGATGGCATTTACTTTGAGTTTGTAACCAACTCTGTTATATGGCGCAACAACTCATTTAAAAATCTTCGGTACGGTTTGCACTTTATGTTCTCCAATAACGATGCCTATATCAGTAATGTGTTTGAAAATAACGGGGCTGGTGTGGCGGTTATGTTTTCGCATGGCGTAAAAATGTTTAATAATTATTTTAAAGAAAACTGGGGCGATGCTGCTTATGGCCTGCTTCTTAAAGAAATCAACGACAGTTATATTGAGAACAATCGTTTTGAAAAAAACACCATAGCTATTTATGCAGAAGGTGCCAACCGGATCAATATTGAAAAAAATGTTTTTAAAAGCAATGGCTGGGCCTTAAAAATACAGGCAAGCTGTATGGACATACAATTGATTAAAAATAATTTTATCGGTAATAGCTTTGATGTTGCCACCAATGGCTCATTGGTGCTGAATACGTTTAATAATAATTATTGGGATAAATATGAAGGCTACGACCTTAACCATGATAACCTGGGAGATGTGCCCTACAGACCCGTAAGTTTATACAGCATGATTATTGAACAGAACCCTCCGGCCATGATTTTGTTTCACAGCTTTATTACTTCGCTGATGGACAAAACAGAAAAGGTAATACCCAGCCTTACACCTGAAAATTTAAAAGATGAACATCCATTAATGAAATCCCTGCCATTATGATTATTGCCAATAATATCAACAAACAATTTGGGAAATTAAAAGCACTGGACAATGTAAGCGTTACCTGCAATAAGGGCGAGTGCATTGCTTTGATTGGCCCCAATGGCAGTGGCAAAACTACTTTCATCAAATGTATTTTGGGTATGGTTGTTTGCAACAGTGGCTTTATAACCGTTAATGGAAAAAATATTTTACACGAATGGCAGTACCGGGCAAATATCGGCTACATGCCGCAGATAGGGCGCTATCCCGATAATATGACCATTGGGCAAGTACTGGATATGATGAAAGATATCCGCAATAAAAAAAATGCTGCCATTGATGAAGAACTGATAAAAAAATTCGGACTGGATAAATTGCTGGATAAACGAATGAGGACTTTATCGGGAGGCACCCGGCAAAAAGTAAGTGCTGCCCTGGCATTTTTATTTAACCCTGCTGTATTAATATTAGATGAACCAACCGCTGGGCTTGACCCTGTAGCTGCCGAAATATTAAAGGATAAAATTATTGCAGAAAAAGCAAAAAGAAAATTGATTTTGATAACATCGCACATATTAAGTGAGCTGGATGATTTAATAACACAGGTAATTTATATGCAGGATGGCAAATTGATTTTCCATAAATCAATCGGCGATTTAAGGACCGATACCGGGCAGGAAAAATTATCAAAAGCCATTGCATCAGTAATGCTAAAAACAGGTAATGAAAAAAATTATTAAATACGTAATCATCGATATCCTCCGCAATAAAATTGTGGTGGCCTATACCGTATTCCTGCTATTGCTGTCATTCAGCATTTTTAACCTGGAAGATAACAGTGCCAAAGGCCTGTTGAGTTTACTCAACATCGTCTTAATTATCGTACCGCTGGTGAGCATTTTATTTGCTGCAATTTATGTATATAACAGTGCAGAATTTTTAGAGTTGCTGGTAAGCCAGCCTTTAAAAAGAAATGCGATTTGGCTCAGTATTTTCGCCGGCCTTTCCTTTTCATTGTCATTGGCGTTTTTTATTGGAGTAGGTATTCCGGTAATACTGTATCAGTTTAGTGCAACCGGCATCACTATGTTGCTAGTTGGTTTATTGTTAACGGTAATTTTTGTTGCCATTGCTTTATTGGCAACGGTACAAACAAGAGATAAAGCAAAGGGCATTGGTATTGCCATTTTACTATGGCTGTATTTTTCTTTATTATTTGATGGGCTGATACTGTTTTTATTATTTCAATTTGCAGATTACCCGATGGAAAAAATAATGATTGGCATCAGTACCTTTAATCCAATAGATTTAAGCAGGATATTGGTATTGCTAAAAATGGATGTGTCGGCCCTGATGGGTTATACCGGTGCAGTTTTCAACGATTTTTTCGGAAAAACATTTGGTATGATAACCGCCGTATTTGTATTAGTTTTATGGATAGCCCTCCCGGCCTGGCTATCAGCAAGGAAATTTAACCGTAAAGATTTGTAACATGAAAAGACATGAATCGCTGGCACCTTTATCGAGGGAACATCACGGGGCCTTGATACTGGCACAGCTTATAAAAAGAAATGCCCCGGTATATAAAAATTTACCAACAACAATTGGCGATAAAGTGGAGTATAGCATCTGTTTTTTTAACACTGAATTGAAAGGACATTTTAAAAAAGAAGAGCTGATGTTGCATGAAGTAAAAGAAATACATCCTTCCATTGCAACTATCGCCGGTGAAATTTTAGCTGAACATATCTTACTAAAAGGCCTGTTTCGTTCTTTAAAGGATGCATACGATCCTGAAGCTGTTTTAAATGAGCTGGGCAACGAACTGGATACACATATCCGTAAAGAAGAAAGGGTTTTGTTTCCGCTAATCCAAAAATATTGTCCGGAAGAAATGTTACAAAAACTACAGCCGTTACTGGCTTAAAAACTACTATGAAAAAAGATATTGAAAACCGCACTGATATTGAATCACTAATCAGGAGTTTTTATGAAAAGGTAAAAACAGATGAGACGATTGGTTATATCTTTAATGATATCGTGAAAGTAAACTGGGAAAAACATTTTCCGGTAATGTTTGATTTTTGGGAGAATGTGCTTTTTTATACAGGAAACTATGATGGTAATCCGGTGGAAATACACCAGCACCTAAACCGGGTGATACCCCTTACCGCAACTCATTTCAAGCAATGGAATAAATTATTTTCACAAACAGTAGATGAGTTGTTTGAAGGTACTACAGCCATGCTTGCAAAGCAAAAAGCTGTAAGCATATCTACCGTAATGCAGATAAAAATTTTAAAATAAGCTGACCGTATATAATGAATTCTGTTCTATCTAAATAAAGTTCCTTTTTTGTATAGGTAAGGTTACGGAAATGATTAAAAATTAAAAATTGTTATGGCGAAGTTTTGTAGTTCTTTCAAGTGCAGATAAAATACTAATGATATCTGTTTTTACATTTTTTATATCGTCCTCAGTAATGGTGTCGTTAATGTCTGAAATATGCTTATTGATTTTGCGCTTTGTTTCTATATCCAAAAATTTTTCCTGGTTATAATAATGTGCATTAAACAGCAGGGTTTCTTCTTTCTGTACAAGCATGGCTTTTTTTACAAATCTATAAAAGGAATCCACTAAATACTACACGAGTTTTTCACAATTGCAAATGATAATAATAAAATAATATTGCCGTTTCTTTCTATTGCTGTATATTATGATTTTAGCAAAAATTGGCAGTTTTTCAATGTTCGGGTTAATATCAATTGCCCCAAAATCAGGCTAAAACTATGGAGTATTGTACCCTACATTTCCTTTACCCTGCAGTTTGGTATCAAAAAAACTCCGCTTCGTCGCAACATTTACCTATTAGCTTAATTTAATGTAAAGTATCCTTTAATTTGGCGGTATGAAAAAGGCATGGTATGAAAAAAAATGGATAACTATACTGGGGCATGCAGCAGTATGGATACTATTATTTTCGCTTCCCTATTTACTTAGGTCGCCAAGCAACACCAACCAGCCCATACACCCGGAGCATGATGACCCACCCGTCAAATTTATAATTTTCCGCATCAGCGACCTGATGCTGATTAGTTTTTTTTACATGAACGCCCTGTTGCTGATACCCCGTTTACTATATAAAAAAAAATATTCCCTTTACACCTTTTCAGTACTGGTTTGCTTTAGTGCTTATGTACTTATTTACTGGTCTTTAATTATTTCGTTTCAAGAAGTATTTAGGTGGAACGACTTTAGAAAACACCTGTTCTTTTGTACATTCCTCTTTATATTTATACTGGCCTGCAGCATTGCATACAAAACCATCAGGGATAAAATAGTTTCGGATAAACTATCCAAAGAAAAAGAAAACGAAAACTTAAAAACGGAATTATCATTGTTACGCTCGCAGGTAAGCCCACATTTTATGTTTAATGTGCTCAACAATATGGTAGCACTGGCCCGTAAACAATCTAATCTTTTAGAACCGTCGCTTATTAAATTATCTTCATTGATGCGCTATATGCTATACGAAACTGATGAAGAAAAAGTATCGCTTGAAAAAGAAACTGATTACCTGCAAAGTTATATAGACCTGCAACAGCAGCGCTTTAGTAAAAAAGTGACCATCAATGTAACAATGCATCCGGCAGATAGATTATATGATATAGAACCCATGCTGCTGATACCTTTTGTAGAAAATGCTTTTAAGCATGGCACCGGAATGATAGAACAACCACAAATTGATATTGTATTAAAAGCAGAAAAAAATATGGTGAATTTTACAGTTAGCAATAAATATGAGCCTTCATCCGTAGAAATAAAAGATAAAGCGAGTGGCATAGGATTAGTGAATGTGCAAAGACGATTGAATTTATTATACCCCAACCACCATACCCTGCAAATCAGTAAAAAAGAAAGTATGTTTGTTGTTGAACTACAAATAAACCTAGCTTAATGATACGTTGCATAGCCATAGATGATGAGCCATTAGCGCTGGAATTACTGGAAGACAATATCAGTAAATTGCCATACCTGCAACTGGTTGCCGCTTGCGACAATCCATTGGAGGCGATGAAAATAATGGAACAGCAACACATTGACCTGATATTTTTAGATATACAAATGCCTGGGCTAACCGGTTTACAGTTTATACAAAGCATGACGGTAAAGCCGATGATTATTTTAATTACCGCTTACGAAAAGTATGCATTGCAGGGCTTTGACCTTAATGTTACAGATTACCTGGTAAAACCTGTTCCGCTGGATCGTTTTATAAATGCCTGTAACAAGGCCAAAGAATTATTTGATTTACGGCTGCACCCTAAAATTACAACTGAAGCAGGCTATTTTTTTGTGAATGTAGATTATAGCCTTGTAAAAATAATTACCGCAGATATTGTTTATATAGAAGGGTTAAAGGACTATATAAAAATTCACCTTAAAAGTTCTCAAAGGCCTGTGGTTACACGTATGCCAATGAAAACAATTGAAGATCAATTACCGGCAACTGCATTTATGCGCATTCATAAATCTTATATTGTCTCCATCGCATTTATTACTGCTGTCCGTAAATCCAGTGTGTATATTGATGTGCTGGAACTACCTGTAAGCGATAATTACCGGAATAGCATAGCTGCACTTACCGGCAAATTATAACACATTTTGTGCAAGTAACTTATTCATTTGGTATAATGCCCTTAAAGCATTTAGCATTTCTGCCAGTTTAATACCATTCTGAATTTATTTCTTCCATATAATTTTCCCTTGTACGCCATAATAATTGTAACAACTTTAGCTCGGTTGTTCATTTCGTCGCAACATTTTACCTGCTTATCTCATTTACAAAAAACACCCAATACCCAATTGTAGATTTATGTACAAATAATTTAAAAAGATGAAAAAGATAATTTTATTAATAATTGTTGCCCTTGCTGCAATCAGCGGATATGCACAATGGTCAGGCGGCATGGCACCGGCCGCAATGGGTGGTATGGGTGCCGGAAATGTAGGGCATGTGTACGGTAAATTAACAGATGCTGATGGTAAAGGCATAAGCGGGGCATCGGTAATGCTAATGCGGAGTAAAATGGATTCTACCACAAAAAAAATGAAAGAAGTTTTGGTAAAAGGATTGATTACTAAAAGCAATGGCGATTTTAATTTTGAAGAACTTCCTGTAAAGGGCGATCTTAAATTAAAAGTAAGCAACAGCGGATTTAAGCCATACGAACAGGTTATTTCATTTTTTCCAAAAATGACGCCTGGAGCAGCTAAACCCGTAGCAGGTGCCACACCTTCATCTGGCGGCGCAACGCCATCGTTTGGTGGTGGAGGAATGCCTTCATTTGATAAGGATTTAGGCAATATAAAATTAACGCCTGATGCCAAACAATTAGAGGATGTAACCATTACAGCGCCAACAGCTTCTATTCGTTTAAATGCAGATAAAAAAATATTTAACGTAGAAAAAAACATTATGAGTGCCGGTGGTACCGGGGTTGATGTAATGCGCAATGTACCTTCAGTAAATGTTGATATTGACGGTAACATAAGCCTCCGCAACAGTGCCCCTCAATTATTAGTTGATGGCAGGCCCACAACCCTTACGCTAGACCAGATACCTGCAGATGCAATTGAAAGTGTAGAAGTAATTACAAATCCTTCTGCCAAATACGATGCTTCTGGTGGCGGTGCAGGCATATTAAATATTGTTTTAAAGAAAAATAAAAAGATAGGTTATAATGGTAATGTAAGGGCTGGTGTAGATAAATACGGAGCACTTAATGGCGGCGGTGATTTTAGTTTCCGTCAAAATAAAGTGAACTTTAATATTGCCGTAAATGGCAACCAAAATAAAGGTGTTACTACCAGCATAACAGATCGTATGAATTTAAACAGCCCCCAAACATCTGTTAATCAAAATGGTTACAGTAAATCAAATGGTGGCTTTTTGTTTGCTAAATTCGGTCTTGATTATCTTGTTACCAACAGAACTACATTGTCGCTAACAGGCATAAGGATGCATGGCAAGTTTGGTAATAACGAAACTATTGATATTATTACTGACAGTTTAAACGCTACCGAAAAAACAAGTTATTCAAGCGAGCGTATTACTACAAGCAACCGTGAGTTTAACGGACAAAGTCTTGTTTTTGGATTAAAGCATCTTTTTCCAAAGGAAGGAGAAGAGTTAACAGTTGATGCCAATTATTTTGGAGGAAAAAGTAATAATAGTTCTTATTTCACTAACAATTATTTTGGTTATAACAACAGCACTATTTCGCATACCGATCTGCAAAAATCTTATGGCAGTGGTAACTCCAAAAATTTTGTTATACAAACCGACTATACAAAGCCGTTTAGTAAATTAACAAAGTTTGAAACAGGTCTTAGGGTTGACATCCGTAGCAGGGAAAATTTAAATGATTACTATACCTATATGGATTCTGCTTATGTATTGATTCCCAATGCTACCAGTAATTATACCAATTCAGATAATATATATGCTGCTTATGCAACTATCAGCAGCAGTATCAAAGATTTTAGTTATAAATTAGGGCTGCGTGCCGAAAGCTCTGACTATACAGGTACCTTAACTAATACAGGTGAAAAATATGGAAGCAGCTACCCTATCAGTTTATTTCCCTCTGTTTTTTTAACCCAGCAAATGGCCAACAAACAACAGGTACAATTAAGTTATAGCCGCCGAATCAACAGGCCTAACTTTTTTCAACTAATTCCTTATACAGATTTTACTGACCTGTTAAATATCACCCGTGGTAATCCTAATCTTGTACCGGAGTTTACTCAATCACTTGAGTTATCTTATTTAAAAACTTTTAAAGGTAGTAATACCTTACTGGGTTCTGTATATTACAAATACACTACCAATTTAATTACCCGTTACTTAATACCGGGCGAGAACCCTGTAACAGGCCAGCCTGTATTGTTAAATACTTATATCAATGCAAATTCAAGTTATTCGGCAGGTGCGGAATTAACTGTACAGAATTATTTGAAGAAATGGTGGGATATAAGTACCAATGTAAATGTGTATAATTCAAAAGTTAACACAGGTACGCTTACTAAGTATAATCAGCCGGCTTTGTGGAGCATGTTTGCTAAATTCAACAGTAATTTTAAACTGCCTTCTGAATTTGCTATTCAGCTTAGTGCAATTTATCAGTCTAAAACAAACCTGCCGGTAAGTGGCAACAACCCTGGATGGGGTGGCCCTGGAGGGGGCGGAAGCCAAAGCTCTTCACAGGGATATATTTTACCATCATGGGGTATAGACCTTGCTCTTAAAAAAAGTTTCCTAAAAAACAATGCTGCAGCTGTAACACTTAGTGTTACTGATATTTTCAAAACACGTGTAAGCAGTCAATATTCAAGCAGCGAATACTTTATACAAAGCTACGACCGCCGGCGTGATCCGCCAATGGTTAGGTTAAACCTTAGCTATCGTTTTGGTAAAATTGATGCTTCCCTATTTAAACGTAAAACAACTAAAGGAGAATCCAATGCTACTGAAGGAGTTCAATAGAGCAGGTAGATTAATGATACAGAACAGTTATACCTTAAATGGTGTAACTGTTCTGTATTATGCCATGGCAGATAAAATTAAATAGAATCAGATTGTATCTCTGCAACTATACTCCTGCCTCACAAAAAAAGCCTCCCTCTCCTTGTAAATTTGAATGGCTACTACTATGCCGAAACTCCCTCACATAAACATAACAATATTTTAATTTGCATTTAAGCAATTCTTTTTTTATATTTATAAGAGATTGATTCAATTAAGCTGTACTGTACTTTTACTTTACTGTACCTTACCTCTAAGCCTCTTTTTTTAATTGAATACAAACGCCAATAAAACTATATCCTGTAATTATCAATAAGAATTTCTGAAGCTGCAATGTTTTTACAAGCAACAGGCATCTGTAGCTATTTAATGAACCAATCATTATTAAAAATATTGAATTATGAAAAAGTTTTTACTATTTATACTTTCACTTTCGCTGCTTGCACTCACTTCAAAAGCCCAGGTTACACAAATAAATAATAACGCCAGTTTACAACCGGCAGCATTATTGAATAACAATTTAGCAATTGTAGTTTCTGGTGTTAACAAAACCCTTTGGATAACAGATGCAACCCTTGCTGGTACTTTTCAATTGAGTTCAA
>JAYVZR010000331.1:0-10609 GCA_043783135.1 Ferruginibacter sp.
CTTTTAAAAAACCTTCCTTAAGTGCCTGCAGTTCATCATAACGCTTGGCGGCTATGGTCAAATACTCATGCTTTGTCATAAATAAATGGATTGGTTAAATAAATTTACTCATTTTTATCATACGAAAATTTGGGCTGCACCCCCAATAGGGTCATTAATTTTTGTATACTTACTTTTGCAACTTATGAACCTTAACCAACTCTTACTGTACTGGCATGAAATTATTTTTATTTCACTATCTGCTGTTGCTTTTATCCAGATTTTTTATTTCCTTTATTTTTTTCGCCGCTTAAATGCTTATAAAGCAAACCCAGCAACTATTTTTGAAAGTCAACCCGTATCAGTCATTATCTGTGCAAGGGATGAATCGGTAAACCTGTCTAAAAATCTTATAGCCTCACTGCAACAGCAATACCCTGCTACACATGAAGTAATTGTGGTAAATGATAATTCATTTGATGACAGTAAATATTTACTCGAAGAATTTCAGCAAAATTTTAAACAGTTACATGTTGTTGAATTGAAGCAGGAAGCCAAATTGATTAATGGAAAAAAATTCCCTTTAAGCATTGGTATTAAAACAGCAAAATACGGTATAGTTTTATTGACAGATGCAGATTGTGTTCCGGCATCTAAGGAGTGGATAGACAAAATGCAGGACGTGTATGATGATACAACAGAAATAGTATTGGGCTATGGAGCATATCACAAAAAAAATGGATTGCTGAACAAACTCGTAAGATGGGAAACTTTTCATACTGCCCTTCAATATCTTTCTTATTCGCTTGCCGGTTTTACTTATATGGGCGTGGGCAGAAATTTAAGCTACAAAAAATCATTGTTTTTTAAACACAAAGGTTTTTCGGCACATAATAATGTACCTAGTGGAGATGACGATCTTTTTATAAATATGGCTGCAACCAGGCACAATACAAAAATCAGTATTGACCCTGCAACCTTTACGTTGAGTGAACCTGTAAATACCTGGAGCCAATGGATGAAACAAAAAAACAGGCATTACACCACCAGCAGGTATTATAAACCTGTACACAAATTCTTTTTGGGGTTATATTCTTTTACCCATTTTTTATTTTTTCCACTATTGGTTGTAAGCCTTATTTATTTTAGCTGGCAATGGTCGCTGGTTGTTTTTGGCGTTCGTTTTATGATACAGGCACTTGTGTATTACCCTGCAATGAAAAAACTTGATGAAAAAGATCTCTTCCCGTTATTTTTATTTTTTGATGTGTGGATGTTTTTTTATTACCTGATATTTGCTTTTGCATTATTAAAAAAACCAAAATCTGCCTGGAACTAAAATATATAAACGCTATATTTTAATATGGAATTATTGACAAAATATTTTAGTGATTTTACTGATACGCAATTGCAACAATTAGCAGCTTTAAAGGGTTTATATATTGATTGGAATGAAAAGATTAATGTGATTTCACGCAAAGACATGGACAATTTTTATAAGCACCATGTATTGCATTCATTGGCAATTGCTACACACTTTGAATTTAAGAAAGGGGCAGAAATAATGGATCTTGGCTGTGGTGGCGGTTTTCCGGGCATACCACTGGCTATATTTTTTCCGGATACAAAATTTCACCTGGTAGACAGCATCAACAAAAAATTAAAAGTGGCCAATGAAATTGCTATAGCCATTGGCTTACAAAATGTTACCATACAACATACCAGGGCTGAAGATATTAAAAACAGAAAATTTGATTTGGTAGTATCAAGGGCTGTAGCGCCTTTAATAGATTTGTGGCATTGGAGCAAACCATTGTTAAAAAAAGGGCAATCGCCCAATGGGCTTATTTGCCTGAAAGGAGGTGATCTTACAAAAGAAATATCAGAAAGTAACTGCAGGCCAAGAGTTTGGGAAATAGAGAAAATTTTTGCAGAACCCTTTTTTAAAGAAAAGTTTCTGTTGCATGTTTCTCTGTAGCAATTCTTTAATGCTATGATATACATGCATCTATTTAATAAATTTTTATCACGAGTATTTTATACAATTTCATACTAAAAAAAATTACCACTTTGCGGTATAGTATTATATGATTATTTAGCAACCTTTACATAACCATGAATATTTCAGTAGCGATAGTTGAAGATAACAACGATATCCGCCAGGCGCTTGAACAAATTATAACCATGGCAGATGGTTACACACTTGCAGGGTCCTGCATCAATGGTGAAGAGGCCATCAATAAAATACCATCACTTAATCCTGATGTTGTTTTAATGGACATCAACCTTGGTGGGATTAATGGTATAGAATGTGTAAAAATTCTAAAAGAACTTTACCCTCAGATTTTGTTTATGATGTGTACAGTTTATGAAGAAGATGAAAAAATTTTTAATGCATTAAGTGCCGGTGCCAACGGCTATGTACTTAAAAAAACAACTCCTGATAAATTACTGAATGCCATTACAGAATTATACGAAGGCGGTGCACCAATGAGCAGCCAGATTGCAAGTAAAGTTGTAGCTGCTTTTAAAAGTAAACCATTCTCAATAAACAGCGATTCACTAGATGTACTCTCTAAAAGAGAAAAAGAAATACTGGAAGCACTGTCAAAAGGTTTGTTGTATAAAGAAATCGCAGATCAATTATATATCAGTTCGCAAACAGTACGCAAACATGTTTACCATATTTACGAAAAACTGCATGTCAGTAACCGCGTTGAAGCAGTAAATAAATTTTTTGGAAGATGAATTGTTTCTATAAGCTTCTTTTAAAAATTACCTGTATTTTATTCTAAAAATTTCCAGAGCCATTTATCAGTTTGAGCTGTATCGCCAATAGGAAAATCATGTCTATGGCCGGAGTCGGCAAAACCATATTTTTCGTAAAATTTCTGGGCCCTTGCATTATGTTCCCATACACCGAGCCATATTACCTGATATTTATTTTGTTGCGCAAACAAAATAAAAAAATCCATTAGTTGCTGCGCTATGCCTTTACCATGATATTGCTGTATAACATACAATCTTTTTAATTCCAGTGCTTTCCATTTTTTTACCAATTCCCAATTATTATAATCTTCCATAAAACGGATGTATGCTACAGGCCTGCCATCTGCTTCAGCAAAAAAATAATAATCATCGGCATTAGTTAGTTCAGTTTGTACCTGCGCCAGGTTAAAATACTGTTCCAGAAAACTTTGCATATCTTCTTCTGTACAGGTACCTGTAAAAGTATCGTAAAAAGTTTGCCTTGAAATTTCTGCAAGGGCCGCAGCATCCCTTAATAATATCCTTCTGATGGTTATTTCCATAACTATAAATACAAAGGCCCTGAAAAAATTACCAGTTTAATTCTAAAATATTATTTTTCTGATCTACATCAGCCATTCTTTTTGTTGGGTCAATTTCAGCTTTCTTTAAATCTGTAAGCCTATGTTTAAATTCAACTACGTAGGTAGGATGTGTCCATCTCCATTCTTCGTGTACGGTTCTGTTTTGTTTATTCTCTGCCTGTTTTTCGCCATACATCAGGTTAAGCGGCACATAGTGCATTTCAGTAGAGCCATCTTTAAACGTAAGCTGCAAATCAATGGGCATGGGCATTTGCCCAATTCGTCTTAACCTTATTTTTGACACACCGTTTTCTTCCCACAAGCTATCAATGCTATAATCTATTTTTTTTGTTGTGCTGCACCAGTATTCTTTATACCAATCCAGTTTTATACCACTTACATCTTCAGATAATTTCACAAAATCATTGGCATTGGGATGTTTAAACCGCCATTGTTTATAATACGCTAATAATATCTTATCCCTTGTTGCCGCACCAACTATATAACCCAGTTGCTCCATAAAAACACAGCCTTTGCTGTAAGCAGCTACACTATAACCTACATTGGTATTAAAATGATCAGCATGTGTTGTAAGTGGCTCTTCAAATTCGCTTTTGGCAATAAAATAGTATGACTGATAATTACTGTAATGATCCAGTGGTAATATTGCTGCCAATGAATCAAGTGTTTTAATATAAGCAGGATTTGATGCCTCTTTTACTCTGCTTACCTTATCCCTGTAATACACCCCTACAAGGTCACTGGCATATTCTGTAAAACCCTCATCCATCCAGCCATACATACTTTCATTGGTACCCAGCATCATCTGGTACCAGCTATGCATCCATTCATGAAAAACAGTTCCCAGGCCGGGGCCAACAATCAATGTTGCCATAGGATATTCCATGCCACCATCACCGCCTTGTATAAAAGAATATTGCGGATAAGGATATTTGCCAAATTTGCTTTCCATAAAAGGTAATACAGTTACCGCAGCATCTGCAATTGTATTCCAGGCCGTATCATTTTTAAGGTCATTTTCTTTATAATTATAAATAATGTTTAGCACGGGCCCGCCATTGGGCATTTTACGCACTAAATGTTTATAATCCGGGTCAGCAGCCCATACAAAATCATGTACATTATTGCCAACAAAATGCCAACTGCGTTTAGGCTTTGCCGCTGGTTTCAGTTCTGTGCCTGGTGTATCATATCCCCAGCCAATTTCTGCGGCATTTGTTAATACGCCTGTACCACCCAATTTATACGTTTTATCTATGGAAATTGTAACATCAAAATCCCCCCAAACGCCATAAAACTCACGGGCAACGTAAGGCGTGGGGTGCCAGCCTTCGTAATCGTATTCGGATAATTTAGGATACCATTGGCTCATGCTATAGCGTACACCGGTTGTTGGATTATCCCTTCCGCTCCTGCGCACCTGCAATGGTACCTGTGCTTCAAATACCATATCTAAAGTGACTGTGCTTTTTGGTGCTATTGCTTTGGTAAGATTTACTTCTAGTATAGTTTCATGATATTTAAATGGCTGATCTACACCATTCATTTTTAAAGAAATAATCTTTTGATACCCTATTTCATCATCTTTTAATTGGCTGATACGGTCTTTAACTCTTCCATCCCAATCCTGCCGGCCATTTACAAGTATTTTACCCAACTCACGGCTTCGTGTATCCATACTGCTGTTTGGCTGAAAGGCATTAAAATACAAATGATAAAAAAGCTTATTCAATATATCAGGAGAATTATTAGTATATACTAATTTCTGGATTCCTTTAAACCGGTTAGTGTTTACATCCATATCAATATTCATAGTGTATTTTACACGTTGCTGCCATCTGCCTGGTTGAGCAATAATAATTAAGCATACAAAAATACAAGGTAGGAATAAGAAAGCTTTTTTACGGTTCATACTGCTTGATTAGATTAATTTAATTTCGGTTAAATTGCTATATGGAAAAATTAAAACTGATAAACGGATTTCCTTTTGTGCATTATACGAAAGATTTTTATACAAAAGATGAAATGGTTGTTAAAGCTACTGAATTTTATAGTTGGATTAATAAAAGAAGGACTGCAAGGGGTTTCTCTGACAAGCATGTAGGTAAAAGATATTATAGAAAAAATAATACTTTCTGCGGCTACAGCGCCAAGTGGCGCACACAAACAACCATGGACATTTTGTGTGGTAAGCAATGCCGGTATTAAAAAACAAATACCTATTACCACCGAAAGTTGTGGTATAGCTTGTGGTTTTTTGCTTACTGCCATACACAATGCAGGCTTAGTGGCGCTTACGCATACCCCGTCGCCGATGAATTTTTTAAACAAGATTTTAAGCAGGCCTGTAAATGAAAAACCTTTTTTATTGATACCTGTTGGCTATGCTTCAGAAGAATGCTGGGTACCTGATATACAAAGAAAAGAATTAAATGAAGTAGCTTTTTTTTACTAATTATCTTTACCCTGCACCACAATTACAATTTCGCCCTTTACAGGTTTTGCATTAAAATAATCATGCACTTCCTGTAAAGTTCCTCTTTGGTTTTCTTCAAATTTTTTTGTGAGTTCACGGCTTACACAGCAATTGCGCTCTGCGCCAAAATATTCAATAAAATCATTTAAAGTTTTTACGAGCCGCACCGGGCTTTCATAAAAAACCATAGTCCTTTCTTCTACAGACATTCGTTTTAAAAAAGTTTGCCTTCCTTTTTTTAATGGCAAAAATCCTTCAAAACAAAAGCTATTTATTGGCAAACCACTATTTACCAAAGCAGGTACAAAAGCAGTTGCACCCGGCAGGCATTCAACCCTTATACCCAATTTTACGCATTCCCTTACCAATAAAAATGCAGGGTCACTAATGCCTGGTGTGCCGGCGTCAGTAAGTAATGCCATCGTTTTACCTGTTTGTAATTGTTCAGATAAATGATGAATTATTTTATGTTCGTTATGCTGGTGATAGGGTGTGATTGGTTTTTGAATTTGGTAATGTTGCAGTAGTACCGATGAAGTCCGTGTATCTTCAGCCAAAATCAAATCAACCGATTTTAAAATATCGATTGCCCTGAAAGTAATATCGGCAAGGTTGCCAATAGGTGTGGGAACAATGTATAGCATGGTGATAATTTGCTGATTAGCTAATTACTATTTCAAACATTTCCATTACCTGGTTAGCCAATAGTTTTTTTGCTGCTTCTTCTGCAATTTGCTTTGCAGCTTCTGCTGTAGCAGCTTCAACCTGAAGTGTAATATTTTTACCAATTCTAACATCTTTAATACCATTTAAACCTAAATTGGCCAGCCCGCCCATTACAGCTTTACCCTGTGGGTCTAACAATTCTTTTAGTGGCATTACTTTTACCTGTGCAGTGAAAATCATGTTGTAGTTTTATTTTTAAGTGCCAAAGATAAAATAATGTAAGCAATGAATATGACCGGAACTGCCAGCCATTTTAATAAAACAATGGAAAGTATACCAATTGCAAGCAATATTATTTTAGGTATATTATTTTTTACAGTATAATCTGCAAATTTCATAGCCATTATTGGCAATTTACTAACCATCAGCCAGCTTATAATAGCAATTATAGCATATAATACCCATTTGTTGATAAGCCATGAACTGATATTGATCCAACCATTACCATAGTGCAATATCAATGGGAAAGAAGCAATAAGTAAACCAGCCGCTGGAGTTGGCAGGCCTTTAAATCCAAGAGATTGCGATTCATCTAAATTAAATTTTGCAAGCCTGTAAGCAGAAGCCCCACTTACAATAAATGCAGGAAGTAGCCAGCCAATGGATACATTCAAACCATTTTCTTCCTTCATAAAACTCATTCGAAGCAGTTGATACAATATCACACCAGGTGCAACTCCAAAACTAACTACATCAGCAAGCGAATCAAGTTGCTTACCCATTGCAGAATCAGCTTTAAATAACCTTGCTACAAAACCGTCTAAAAAATCAACCAGTGCAGCGGCAAACAATAAGATGGACGCATAAGATAAACTTTCAGGAAGGTTAAAACTTGTTGCACTTTCCTCGTTAATATAAATATTAAAATTTGCAGTTTGTAATGCAAACACAATAGCAATACAGCCAAAAAATAAATTGAGTAATGTAAATAAATTCGGGATTTGTTTTTTCATTATCAGTTATTGGTTTTTCATTAATGATTCAATTTCCTCAACGGTAATTGGAATATTTTTCATCAGGTCTTTATTGCCATTCTTTGTTATCCAAGAATTATTTTCAATACGAATACCCATTTGCTCTTCCTCAATGTAAATACCAGGCTCTATGGTGAATAACATACCTGCCTTTATAGGTTCTGTACGGGTACCTAAATCATGTACATCAATGCCCAAATGATGTGAGATGCCGTGGTATAAATATTTTCGGTAAGCCTTGTTATCCTTGTCTTCGTTTTTTATATCTGCTTTTTTTAAAAGCCCGATTTTTTGAAATACGATAGTAGCTTCATCGCCTACTTTTTCTGTATAATCAACAATACTGATGCCTGGCTTTAAAATACTGGCTGCATATTGATGCAAATGCAAACAGGCATTGTATACTATTTTTTGCCTTTGGGTAAATTTGCCATTTACAGGTAAAGTTCTTGTTAAATCTGCACAATAATTTCCATAGCCTGCACCAAAATCCATCAATATCATTTCGCCATCTTTACACTGCTGGTTATTTTCTACATAATGCAATGTTCTTGCCCTGTCGCCACTTGCTATAATTGACCCGTAAGCCTCACCCGTAGCCCTTTGCGATAAAAAGGAGTGTACCAATTCTGCTTCAATTTCATATTCCATTACGCCAGGCTTAATAAAAGATAGTAGCCGCCTGAAAGCAGTTTCGGTTATATCAATAGCTTTTTGTGCCACTTCAATTTCCAGCGATGTTTTAATTGCACGCAATTCTTTTAAAACAACAGCACTACGTTTATAAATATGTAAAGGATAGCGTTGCCTCATCATTTCTGCATACCGGTAATCCCTTACAGGTACAAGATTTGCTTTGCGGTCATTTTCGTTTGTATTCAGGTAAATGGTATTTGCCAAATGAATCCAGGGTTGCAATAATCCATCAATAATATCTAACCAAACAATTGTTGAAATACCTGATATAGCAGTTGCCTCATTTATCCTTAAGCGATGCCCGTCCCATTTTTCTTTTAATTCGTTTGGCCGCACCAATACTAACACTTCCCTGTATTTAGGGTCAGGATTGTCAGGAAACAATATCAGCATCGTATCTTCCTGCTCAATGCCTGTTAACCATACAAGGTCTGTATTTTGTTTAAACTTGTGAATAGCATCTCCGTTACCGGGCAATTCATCATTGCTGTTAAAAATAGCAATGGCCCCTTTTTCCATTTTTTGTACAAGCCGTTTTCTGTTTTGTACAAATATTGCTGCATTTAAAGGAAGGTATTTCATGAACGATTATTTAAAGATTGCAATATACATTTTTAAATGCGGCATAAAAAAAAGTGGCCAACTGAATATGGCCGTGACGTAACCAAAATATTTTAACCAGGTAAAGAGGAAATTAAAATTGCATTTCCGGAATTTCGCCGTCAACAATAAGCTTGCCTGCAGTTTTAGCAATTATCTCCTCTACACTAACTCCCGGAGCCCGTTCCAATAATCTAAACCCTTCATTGGTTATATCCAATACAGCAAGGTCGCTTACAATTTTTTTAACACAACCAATACCTGTAAGTGGTAACGTACAATGGTGCAGTAATTTTGATTCACCCTTAGGGTTAATGTGCATCATGGCTACAACAATATTTTTTGCACTGGCAACAAGATCCATTGCGCCACCCATGCCCTTTACCATTTTGCCGGGTATTTTCCAGTTGGCAATATCACCTCTTTCACTTACTTCCATCGCACCCAAAATCGTCAGGTCAACTTTACCTGCCCTTATCATTCCAAAGCTCATGGCACTATCAAAAAAAGACGAACCTGGAACGGTTGTTATTGTTTGTTTTCCTGCATTGATTAAATCCGCATCTTCTTCTCCTTCAAAAGGAAAGGGCCCCATACCCAACAAACCATTTTCGCTTTGCAATACAACATTCATTCCTTCAGGGATATAATTAGCTACCAATGTTGGAATTCCAATACCCAGGTTAACGTAAAACCCATCCTGTAATTCTTTTGCCAGCCGTTGCGCTATTTGATTTTTATTAAGCATAAGTTAAGTTGATAATATGCCGGTTGATTAATGTTACATTTTACCTTACGGCACAAGCGTGCCGAAAAAATTTTTTATTCATATAATTAATCAACCAATTTTTTTACTGTCCGTTGTTCTATTCTTTTTTCGTAATTTTTTCCTTCAAATATCCGGTGAACATATATACCTGGAGTATGTATCTGGTTGGGGTCTAATTCCCCGGCAGGTACCAATTCTTCTACTTCTGCAATAGTTATTTTACCTGCCATCGCCATTAAAGGATTAAAATTACGGGCTGTTGCTTTATAGATAAGGTTGCCGTCAGTATCGCCTTTCCATGCTTTTACAATGGCGAAATCAGCATCAAAAGCATACTCAAGCAGATATGTTTTATTATCAAATATGCGCAGTTCCTTTCCGATCGCAACTTCTGTTCCAACGCCTGCAGGTGTAAATATTGCAGGCATACCATAGCCTGCTGCCATACACCGGGTTGCCAATGTTCCCTGTGGTATTAAATCCACTTCCAATTCACCGCTTAGTAATTGCCTTTCAAACTCTGCATTTTCTCCTACGTATGATGCAATCATTTTTTTCACTTGCTTTTTCTGCAGCATTAAACCAATACCAAAATCATCCACACCTGCATTATTAGAAATACAGGTTAAATTTTTTGTACCTTTTTTTACTATGGCATTAATACAATTTTCAGGAATACCGCATAGCCCAAATCCTCCAAGCAATAAAATGGCCCCGTCATATATATCTTTTAAAGCTTCATCGGCATCGTTAAAAACTTTATTCATAAAATTGGGTAAAATTATTTTTGCAATGTATCAATGTTCCTTTTCGTTTTAAAATTATGTAACCCTTGGGGTGTGGGTAAATGTGTTGGTGTAAAATGTGTATCCTGGTTAAGATTTTGTGTGGGCATTGAATTTTGGTCTGGCTGTAATGTTGGTATTGGCATGGGTATTATTACTAATTTAGTATATACTGGCGAGGGTGGCATTAGCGAAAATTGCTTATGCATGGGTATTATCGGCTTACTATAAAGCGTTTTTTCTTTTTCCCT
>JAYVZR010000332.1:0-3997 GCA_043783135.1 Ferruginibacter sp.
CAAAACTTTTTATATACTGGATGAGCCTACAACAGGTCTTCATTTTCAGGACATACAACATTTACTGGAAGTGATTAACAAACTGGTAGACAGAGGCAATAGTGTTTTGGTAATTGAGCACAATATGGATGTAATAAAAGTGGCTGATCATATCATTGATATTGGACCCGAAGGCGGCGATGGCGGCGGATTGGTTTTATTTGAAGGAGTACCTGAAGAACTGATAAAAGTAAAAGAAAGTTTTACAGGAAAATATTTAAAGGCAGAATTAAAATAATGGACAAAGGATAGTAACGAAATTTAAAATTGTGGTTTCAGGGGTGAACACGTGTATAGGAATATACACAGTCTTCCGGGGGTTAATTTCAGTTGTATCGCTTTGCCATTATTTAATTGATCAGTAGAGGGGTTAAAATATATCTGTTAATTACAATAGCTTTTGCCAGCGGTTTATTTACTTTACTTAATTAAAAAAAGAAGTACGTAAATAATTAGCCGCCTTTAGATTTGTTATACAACATCACCAACATAAAACATGTTACCAACACAATCATCTTAAAAAGTAAAGGATTAGTTTGTAAATTGTTTTTCATAATTATTGCATTTTGTTATTTAAATTTAGAATCTATGAGGACAACTTCTTTGTTGAGCTGTTCTGTCATTACCATTGCCGCCTAACCGTATACCAATTTTAAATAAAAATGAAAAGTAGGCATCAAAATTTTTAGGATTACCACGTTGAAAACCCGGCTCAGTTCTTGTATACGAGCCTATTGATTTATCATATATTTGAATGGCAATATTTGCATCATGCGGACTTAAATACTTATTGAATAAATTAGGATCTATATAAGTAGTACTTACATCATCTATATAATCTGTAAATGTTTTTCTGTACAGCAATTCAAGCCCCAGGTTCATATTGTTATATAAAAAATATTTTATACCAGCACCAAATGGTATATTTAACTGTGTAAGTTTGTAAGGTTTTCTGTCTGGGTATTCAGCAAACCCCTGTCCTTCTGTATGTAATGGTTGTAAATCATACCAGGTTTTATCGCCATTTGCGTCCGTAAGAGAGCCTTGCGGATTAAAATGAAAAACACCTACACCACCAAATACATAAGGGCGAACCTTTGGCCAGTATTCTTCTTCATCTCTATGCATATACATTAACGGAAAAAATTCTACAGCACTGTATGCTTCCCAAACATCACTTCTTACATCAAGATTTCTAAACTTTCTGTATGATTCATTTGGTCCATTTGTATTAATAATTCCATCTTGTCCTTCAATATAAGTATACTGTGCAGCAAGCCTGAAACCCAGCCATTCACTTGGATAAACACTTACAAATGCTCCTTTCATAAACTTTGTTAATGGCACATTAAGGTCTTTAATAAATGTAGTTCCATAACCAGCATGACCTCCAAGATCTCCTAAAAAAAATGTAGGGCCAAAATTTACACCAATTTCAATTTTCAATTTGTTGTCAGTGCCAAACATCAGGTGTTGTGCGTAGGATGAACTGCCGAGAACTATGCAAAGTGAAAGGGAAAGAACTCCCCTGCAAATAAAATAGTGTAAGCGGTTTTTCATACGTGTTCTGGATTTGGACTACTGGATTTGATACAAAATTTACATAGCATATACTGGATAGCTATAAAAAAACGTACCTGTTTAATAAAACGAAAGGGCTTGTTAAATATTGTTTAAAACGGAAAATTATGCAGTATAAAGCATTTCAATATGAGGGATCCCATCTTCGAGATAAGTATCACTTACCTGGTTAAAACCCAAGGAGTTGTAAAATTTTTTAAGGTAAAGCTGGGCACCAATAGCGATCTGGCTGCAATTAAATTGTTGCAGTGTAAGGGTTATTGCTTTTTGCATCAGCAGCCTGCCAGTGCCATTTTTTCTATAGTCTGTAGCAGTTATTACCCTGCCAATGCTGGCTTCTTTAAATGAAAGCTCAGGGGGAAGAATACGGCAATAAGCTACCAGTACATTATTATCCCATGCTGCTAAATGAGATGATTGAAAATCTTTATTATCAGCATCCTGGTATGTGCAATTTTGTTCCACAGAAAAAATTGCTATGCGTAATTGCATTATCGCATATAGCTCCCTGTTAGTTAATTCGTCAAATGACTTGTATACCCATTGGAGTGTTGACATTGTGTATTTACTTTATGATATTATTTTTAGCGCCTGACATTTTTAATTCTATTACGGCTGCGATAGATTTTGCTCTTGTTTTTGCAAGGGTGGCTGTTTTGCCTATAAACAGATTGTCAACAGAAGTGTAAAATAATAAAAGCCATTGGCAAAAATGCTTTTGTTGTAAGGGAATTTTTTTGTTCAGGTCATAATGTACTTCCATTGCATTTTTTTTATATACTGGGTTATCCAATAAAATTGTTTCCCCAAAATCTATTATAACAGGTATGTATACTTGCCAGTTTATATTCACTATATCATTAAATATAAAGCCAATAATACTGTCGTTTTTTACCTGCTCATAAAATTGAATGATTAGCCGAGTGATATCTTCCCTTGTTTCAATATCTTTTTCAATATCCATATTTTGCTTTCCACCTTTCTTTTAAAAATTTTCTTATTCCTTCTTCACGGGCATTTTTTTGCGGAATATAAAAAGCAGTTCCTTTTAACTGCTCGGGTAAATATTCCTGCAATATAAAATTGTCATCAAACTGATGGGCATATTTGTAATCTTTGCCATAATTCATTTCTTTCATTAACCTTGTAGGAGCATTGCGTAAATGCAATGGTACTGGCAAGTCGCCGGTATTTTTAACAGCATCCATTGCAGAGGCAATAGTGGCAACTGCGGCATTGCTTTTAGGCGAACCTGCCAGGTAAGTTGCACACTGCGAAAGAATGATCCTGCTTTCAGGATAACCAATCATAGTAACTGCCTGAAAGGTACTGGTGGCCAACAAAAGCGCATTAGGGTTTGCATTACCAATATCTTCACTGGCAAAAATCAGCATGCGCCTTGCAATAAATTTTACATCCTCACCACCCTCAATCATTCTTGCCAGCCAGTACACGGCACCGTTAGGGTCGCTGCCCCGCATACTTTTAATAAAGGCAGAAATAATATCGTAATGCTGTTCGCCTTTTTTATCATATAAAGCAATGCGCTGCTGGGCAATTTCCATTACCTTATCATCTGTTATTACAGCATTATTATCCAGCACATCGGTTACCAGTTCAAAAAGGTTTAATAACTTCCTGGCATCGCCGCCGGAGATTGTTAATAATGCATCTGTTTCTTTTAAATCAATATTTTTTTGTTGCAGGATCGTATCTTTTTTTATCACTTCGTTTAGAAGCTGTACCAGTTCTTTTTTATCCAGTGCTTTTAATACATACACCTGGCAACGGCTTAGCAAAGCGCTGTTTACTTCAAACGAAGGATTCTCTGTAGTGGCGCCAATAAGCCGGATGATGCCTTTTTCAACGGCACCTAATAACGCATCCTGCTGCCCTTTATTGAAGCGGTGAATTTCATCAATAAAAAGAATGGTACCGGGTTTTGTTTTGGCAGCTTCAATTACTTCACGCACTTCCTTTACTCCCGCTGAAATGGCGCTTAATGTATAAAACGGCACTTGCAGTGTATGTGCTATTATGTTGGCAATGGTGGTTTTTCCTACACCAGGCGGGCCCCACAATATTATAGAAGGAAGTTTACCATGTTCAATTGCGGTACGTAAAATACTGCCTTTCCCAGTCAGGTGTTCCTGCCCAACCAATTCATCCAACTCTTTCGGCCGCATTCTTTCGGCCAAGGGTATTACGCTCATATCATAAAGATAGTATGGTTAAATTATTTACTTCCTGTTGCTGTTATATTTTATTTGGTTTGAATAATATCTCATTTATCCATTTATGGCAGGTAAGATAAAATTTCTTCAGGAGCTACATTTTTTTTTGCATCATCAAGTTCTATTACAATTAAATACCCATT
>JAYVZR010000333.1:0-10598 GCA_043783135.1 Ferruginibacter sp.
TCTTCCCACACATCAAGGCTTTTTAACGGATTGATATCCTGTTGACTTAATTCATTTATAGAAGGTATCATACCGGCAAACATTTAAAGTGTTACAAAATTGTACTGCTAATATATTCATTTTTAAAGTTACAGAAGTAAATTACCCCTTATTTTTTAGCTTTTTACTTTTGGTGAAAATGCAGCAACAGTGTTTAGAGTGACGACAATAAAAAAATTTTACAACCCAAAAGACACATTCCCCTTTCCTTCTCATACAGGTTACTAATGATGGTTAAATCTAATTGAAGGGAGTAAATTCGGAAGCGATTGATAAAGTGAATTTCTATCTATCGAATTTCTTTTATAGATTTTTCACTCAAAATGAGGATGTATTTTGGATTGAAAGAAAAAGTAAAACTTTCGAAAATAACCCTTATTTTAGGAGTATTGCCGCAACTTAATAAAGTTAAGCTGCGGCAATGCAAACGTAATCTGCAATTTATTATGACACTTCAAGAATTAAGAAAAGCATTTGACAGATTATCCCATCCCGAAACTTTGCTGGACGCTTTTGAAGTATTGAATTTTTACAATGAATTTTATCTAAGGGCTACAAATTTTCAAAGGGAGGAAAACCCTAAAAATCATATCGAGGATGAAGCTCGCCTGTTATTACAAATGATGCTGTCAAAAACATTACATTTAAAAAATATAATAGAAGGAGTCAATTTTACAACAACAAATGGTATTACTCTTAATAATATTGTTGACCCAACAATTGTAGCTTCTATTGTTAGGAATGTATATGAAACGACTGGAATGTTTAACTTAATATTCAGAATTAACAAACTAGGTGATGAAAGAATTATTGCCTATAACTTATGGGTTATTTCTGGATTAAAATATAGACAACGATTTGCCAATATAATAACTCAAGAAAAAAACAAAGCTAAAATTGAAAAAGAACAAAAAACTATTGACGATTATATCCAACAAATTGAAAATACAGAATTGTATAAAAGGCTAAATGAAAAAAATAAAAATAAAATTCATAATCAGATAAAACAAAAAGAATATTTCATTCATTTTAAAGGTGATGATGTAATTATATCTAATTGGGCGACATTGTATCTAACAATGGGTGCAAAAAAAGAATTCTTTGAAAACATTTACACATTTTTTTCATTTTCAACTCATCCTTCCAACGTGGCAGTTTTCCAGTTTAGAGATATGTACCTTCCTGAATCAAAGGGTTTTATTGGAATGACACTTTTTAACCTTCAATATTATTTTATGCTCGGAGCAATCTTTATAGCAGATTATATAACTCTATTTCCTTCCTCGATAAATATTTTTAATTCAATGCCTTTACTGAATCAAATAATAATTAACTTCAATAATACTTTTGCTAGAAGAGATGAGTTTTTAATAAACGATTCTTACAAGGCTTTAGGGTAAAACTGCAGCTTACAAATAAGACTTCGTCGGGCACTAAGTGCCTCCGAAGAAGTCCGATGTTTTACGGAACTGGTGTACGATTTGCTGAGAATTATGGGGTTTGAGTTGAAAGAAACTGAGCTACGTAGTGAAAGGCTGGTTACTTCGTGTGTGGCACACAGCTATTATTGGAGCAGGCCGATATTTGCCTGATGTATGCAGCCTATATTCTTTATTTATTTTCTCCACTTTTTCGGACATGTTGGTGTTCCACTCCTCAACCTAAAAACGAAACTCAATCCTTTCGCCCTTGTTGGTACCCTACTCCTCACCCTAAACACAACATCTAATCTCATGAGCGCCGCCTGCCTGGTCTCAAGACCAGCGGCGTAAGTTAGATTAGGAATTTTTTTATTTTCAGCTAAATGAAAATAAATTATCCTGAACTTCTGCTGCCCGTTGGTCGGAGACCAGACGGGGGCATTTTTGGTATAAGACACTATATCAAAAAGATAAATAAATCCTTAACTTTGGTTATATAAAATTTACATCATGGTGGTAGAAAGAAATAGAAAAGAGGTAATAATTAAACTTCCTGCAAGTGTAGATACTGAGGATTTACAAGACTTTTTGAATTATGAAAGATATAAGGAACTTGTATCCGGAATTAATATTCCTCAAAAGGAAATTGATAAAATTGCGAATAAAATAAATTCTTCATGGCAAGAGATTGATTCATAGACACAATGGCGGAATGATTACTTGTATTTAACAGTTAACAGAGAATTTCAAAAAATACTCCTAACTTTAAAATACAAAACATTTATGCGATTGCCACGTTATATACTCACAAAATCATTTTTAATCATGAAAAAGCTTCCATTTACCAAAAAAAAAGGAGAGTTAGCACCCGGTATCCTGATTGAATGCAAGTCGGGTAGATTTATTGCATTTTACGAACACAGAACGGATGTAATTGCCGACGGTGAAAACGAAAAAGATGCAAGAAAAAATCTAAAAAGAATGATGGAAATGGTGAAAAAATATCAAGATGCCGAATCACAAAAGGAAACAGTAGCTATTACCAAAGAATACAAAACCAAAAAGTTTACTGAAAAAATGGATTGTATTTAACATGCTATATACCCGATCTTCTTTTATTAACTATCTTATTACAGTGCATGACTGTAAAATTATAAACATAAACGACAGGAAGGATAAAGTTATAACTATTAAGAATGGCCCTGCACAAGCTTTTATTTGGGCATCAGGCAAAGACCAAATTGATTATGAAATGATTATAAGGGTATGTAATAAACTTTGGTTGACATCCATTCCCGGAGATAAGGACTTAGAAAAAATTGAATAATAAAAAAGAGCTGCATTTTGTGCAGCTCTTTTTATAGCATATAAATTCCTGCCCTTAAACGCAAATAGGTATAGTTATACTTACCACATTTTCTTTTATAAAAACTTCAACACCGCTTCGCCCATTGCTTCCGTGCCTAAAATATTTTCTTTGGCTGTAGTGGTGTCTGCAATATCGATGGTGCGATAACCGGCTTTCAATACCTGGTCAATAGCATTGATCACTTTTTCAGATTCTGCCTTCATACCAAATGAAATATCCAGTAATAAAGCAGCAGAAAGAATGGAAGCCAAAGGGTTGGCAATTCCTTTGCCTGTAATATCATGTGCCGAACCATGGATAGGTTCATACACACCTGTGCCATCACCAATTGAAGCTGAGGCCAGCATACCCATGGAGCCCGCAATCTGGGATGCTTCATCGGTTAATATATCTCCAAATAAATTGGCCGTTACTACCACATCAAAACGGCGTGGGTCTTTTATCAGCATCATCGCTGTGGAATCTACAAACTGGTGTTCAACTTCTACATCTTTATATTCCAATGCAAGCTTTTGAATTTCTTCACGCCATAAGCGGCTTGTTTCTAAAACGTTTGCCTTATCAACAGAGCACAATTTTTTTCTACGAGTCCTTGCTGCTTCAAAAGCTTTACGGCCAATACGCTCCACTTCATAACGGCTGTACTCGGCCACATCATAAGCGGTATCTCCATTATTTTTCCTTCCTTTTTCTCCAAAATAAATATCACCTGTCAGTTCCCTGAAAAATAAAATGTCAGCGCCTTTTAAAATTTCAGGTTTAATGCTGGAAGCACTTAATAATTCATCAAATAATTTTATCGGGCGAAGATTAGCATACAAACCAAGCTCCTTTCTCATCTTCAGCAGGCCCTGTTCTGGCCTTACTTTGGCAGAAGGGTCGTTATCGTATTTTGGGTGACCCACTGCACCAAATAGTACAGCATCCGAATTGCGCATTTTTTCCAATGATTCATCCGGCAAAGGATTACCTGTTGCTTCAATTGCCACATGGCCAATCAACGCTTCATCATAGGTAAACTCATGATTAAATGTTGCTGCTATCCTGTCTAATACTTTTTTACCAACCAATGTTACTTCCTGTCCTATTCCATCTCCCGGAACAATGAGGATATGTTTTTTTGCCATTTGCTTTTATTTATTTTTATTGCACTAATTATGGAACACTGATTACACGCATTATGACACACGAATTATGAAACACGAATTACACGAATTTTAGCACCGCTTTTACTAAATGATGTTTAACATTTTTTCTGTTGCCTTTATGGCTGCTACTGTTTGGTCGCTGTCTAAGCCACGTGTCTTAAATTCTTTATTATTGTGCAGCCAGGTAATGATGGTTTCGCACAGCGCATCAGATTTACCACCCGGAGGAATTCGGACAGTATAATCTACCAGTAACGGTAACTCGCAATTTTTTTGTTTGTATATTTTTTTTAGCGCATTTACAAATGCATCGTACTGTCCATCGCCCTGATCGTGCTCTTCAAATAATTCGCCTTCTATACAAATATGCAACGTTACAGAAGGCCTTAGGTTTTTTGAATGAGTGAGTACATAATTTTTTATTTGTACTTTTTGTTCAATACTATTACTATCCAGCACATCGCTGATAATATAAGGAAGATCAGCCTGCGTAACCATTTCTTTACGGTCGCCGAGCTCAATCACCCGCTGTGTTACTTTTTTTAAATCATCATCAGATAACTGTATGCCCAGTTGCTGCAGGTTATTATCAATATTGGCTTTGCCGCTGGTTTTGCCTAATGCATATTTGCGCTGGCGGCCAAAACGTTCCGGCATCAAATCGTTGTAATACAGGTTATTTTTTTTATCGCCATCAGCATGTATACCTGCAGTTTGTGTAAATACATTTTCGCCTACAACCGGTTTATTGGCAGATATCCTGAATCCAGAAAAAGCTTCTACCAGTTTACTAACTGTGTATAGCGATTTTTCTGCAACAGAAGTTTTTATATCCGGCATAAAATCGTTTAATACGGCTATAGCGCTTGCCAGCGGGGCATTTCCGGCCCTTTCGCCCATTCCGTTTACGGTAAGGTGCAAGCCATGTGCACCGGCCTTAACGGCTTCCAGTACATTTGCAATACTTAGGTCGTAATCATTGTGTGCATGAAAATCGAAATGCATTTGCGGATAACGTTTTACAAGTTCTGATACATATTCAAATGTTTCGGAAGGAATTAAAACACCCAGCGTATCAGGCAGCAAAACACGCTTGACAGGCTGATGCTGTAAAAAGTCGAGATATTGCAATACGTATTCTTTTGAATTACGCATACCATTGCTCCAGTCTTCCAGGTAAACATTGCATTGCAAACTCTTTTTATTGGCCAGTGCAATTACATCAGCAATTTCCGAAAAATGTTCTTCGGGTGTTTTCTTCAATTGATGTGTAAGATGGTTTAATGAACCCTTGGTAAGCAGGTTCATTACAGTTGCGCCGGCCTCTATCATCCAGTTTACAGAAGTTTCGCCATCTACAAAAGTCAGTACTTCTACCTTGTTCAAAAAACCATGGACCTTCGCCCAATCAGTAATTTTTTTTACCGCCTGAAACTCGCCTTCGGATACCCTTGCGGATGCAATTTCAATCCTGTCAACTTTTACTTCAGTAAGCAATAGTTGTGCAATGGTTAATTTTTCCGAAGCAGAAAATGACACACCGCTGGTTTGTTCACCATCACGGAGTGTAGTATCCATTATTTCAATATATCGTTGTGCTTTTTTCAATTGCTGGCAGCGAAGGCTGGTATTTATTTGTAATGTTGAAAGATTGATTAAGAAGGTCCGTAAGGATTTGCATACAATATTATATTGCCCTTTCTTTGGCAAAAGCAATAATATCCGATTTTATAGCCTGCAAATAATCGATATCATCATAGCCGTTTAACAGGTTATTTTTTTTATACCCATTGATGCTGAACGGTTCTTTTTCGCCGGTAGTAAGTATCGTTATTGTTTGTTCGGGCAAGCTTATTTCAAACTGCGTTTTTGCATCAACCTCAATAGCAGTAAATATTTTTTCTAAAAATGCGGCGCTTACCTGAACCGGTAAAATGCCCATATTGATAGCATTGTTTTTAAAGATATCTGCAAAAAAACTAGAGACTACACACCTGAACCCATAATCATAAATGGCCCATGCAGCATGTTCGCGGCTGCTGCCACTTCCAAAATTGGTACCGCCAACCAGTATCTTTCCGGTATAAATGGGGTTGTTTAAAATAAAATCCTGCCGGGGTGTATTATCAGCATTATAGCGCCAGTCCCTGAAAAGGTTATCACCAAAACCTTCACGGGTAGTAGCTTTTAAAAAACGTGCAGGTATAATCTGATCGGTATCTACATTTTCAATTGGTAAAGGAACTGCTGTACTTGTAAGCTTATTAAATTTATCGTAGGCCATATTTTTAATTGATAATTGATAATTAATTAATTGATAATCCGGGTTGATATTACATCAGGTCTCTTGGGTCTGTTACAAAGCCTGTTACAGCGGCAGCAGCGGCCACCAGCGGACTTGCCAGTAAAGTACGGCTTCCCGGGCCCTGACGGCCTTCGAAGTTGCGGTTACTTGTACTTACGGCATATTTTCCTGCAGGTACCTTATCATCATTCATTGCAAGGCATGCCGAACAACCAGGCTGACGTAAAAGAAACCCTGCTTCAGTTAATATATCCAAAATACCTTCTGCCTTTATCTGCTCTTCTACAATATGAGAGCCAGGCACTACCCATGCAGTTACATGTTCAGCTTTTTTACGACCTTTAATAATAGAAGCAAAGGCCCTGAAATCTTCAATACGGCCATTGGTACAACTGCCTATAAATACATAATCTACTTTTTTACCGATCATCTGGTCTTCCTCATGAAAGCCCATGTAATTCAATGATTTTTCATAAGTAGCAGTACTCCCCGTTAAACTAGCTCCTTTAGGAATTGATTTGGAAATGCCCATACCCATACCGGGGTTGGTGCCATAAGTAATCATGGGTTCAATATCTGCACCATCAAAATTATATTCCTTATCGAACTGTGCTCCTTCATCAGTTTTTAATGTTTTCCAGTAAGTAAGTGCTTTATCCCATGATGCTCCTTTGGGTGCCATCTCACGTCCGTTGATATATTTAAAAGTAGTTTCATCCGGCGCTATCATTCCGCCACGGGCACCCATTTCAATACTCATGTTACAAACCGTCATACGGCCTTCCATACTCATTTTTTCAAATACATCACCTGCGTATTCTACAAAATATCCGGTAGCGCCGGCAGTAGTTAATTTTGAAATAATATATAATGCAACATCTTTTGGTGTAACTGCTTTACCCAAACTACCGTTTACGTTTATACGCATTTTTAATGGCTTGGGTTGCATGATACATTGAGAAGATAAAACCATTTCTACTTCTGAAGTACCGATACCAAAAGCGATAGCGCCAAATGCACCATGTGTGGAGGTATGGGAATCACCACAAACAATAGTCATCCCTGGAAGAGTAATCCCATTTTCGGGGCCCACCACATGTACAATACCATTTTTAGGATTACCAAGGCCCCAGTGAGAAATGCCATATTTGGCTGCGTTTTGTTCCAATGCCTTTAGCTGGTTATTTGATAAAGGATCTGCAACCGGTAAGTGCTGGTTAATAGTAGGTGTATTATGATCGGCGGTGGCAAAAGTATGTTGTGGAAACATTACTCCCACTCCCCTCGTTTCCAATCCCAAAAACGCCACAGGGCTGGTAACTTCATGAATAAAGTGCCTGTCAATAAAGAATACATCCGGGCCATCTTCAATTTTCCTCACTACGTGTGCATCCCACACTTTATCAAACAAAGTACCTGGTTTGTTGCTCATTGTAAAAGTTTTTGAATTATTTTGCAAATATCCATCGTTATTAGGGAAAAATTGCAAAAATGCTGATAAATCTGAATTATTATTGAATAATATCTGTCTAAAACGGGAAACTCATTTTTTATATTGTTGATTTTTAGACTTTTCAGTCAGGAGCTCCAGGAGGTTATACTTTTACTTTTATTACGAGTTTTTTTATTTCGCCATCGCTAATCATGGGCGTATGCACATCTTCGGGGAAAAGAATTACAAACTGCCCTGCTATTAACTGAAAAAACATATCGGGTGTATCATTGTATAACTGCACATCTTTTTCTCCGTCATAGCCACCGTTGGGCATGGTACAATTTTGCCGTGGTTTCCAGCCAAATTGTTCTGTACCATTAATGCACAACTGTATGTCGATATTTTTATTATGGCATTCAAATTCTGCGGTTGACGCAGATTTGGTCATTCCCTTGCCGGTAGAAAAAATAGCTCTTAATTTATCCTGTTCAATTATATAATTACTCATTTCAATTGTACCCAAATCAGTTGATTGAATGTATTGAAATGCTTTTTCAAATAAAAGATGAACCGAAAAATATTTTGATGCATTCGCCACTGTATCTATTATCATTGGTTTATAAATTAAAATATTCTTTTGCATTATTATAGCAAATACCCTGGATGATTTCTCCCATCCATTTTTCATCATTTGGCAACAGCCCATTCTTCATTTCAGTACCAAACAAATTACATAACACTCTTCTGAAATATTCATGACGGCTATAAGATAAAAAACTTCTACTGTCTGTTATCATACCAATAAATGTGCTCACAATACCCATGTTGGATAATGCATTCAATTGTTTTTCAATGCCATCTTTCTGATCTAAAAACCACCAGCCCGAGCCATACTGAATTTTACCTTTGCTGCTGCCATCATTAAAGTTGCCGCACATGGTACAAAATAATTCATTGTCTGCAGGGTTTAGATTGTAGACAATTGTTTTCGTTAGTTCATTACGTTTATCCAGTTCATTTAAAAAATTGGATAGAGCTGCTGCCTGTGAAAAATCTCCAATAGAATCAACTCCTGCATCTGCTCCCTGCATATTTAAAAGCCTCGCACTATTATTACGCAATGCCCCTAAATGAAATTGCTGCACCCAGCCCTTTTGATAATAGCTGGTGCATAAAGACTTTAAAACTGCTCCTGCAAATATCTCAGGTTGAGAAAATGTTGCATTTTTATTTTCAATAAATCCGGCAAACTCCTTTTCCAATGCCACAGTAAAAGTAAAACCGGATGGCATTTTTGTAAGACCATGATCGGCAATGCGGCAACCATTATCATGAAAATAATCAATTCGCTTTTCGAGCGCTTCTATTAAATTATTATAAGATTTTATTTGTACGCCGCTTGCTGTTGCTAATTTTTCCAGGTAATGTATAAAAGAAATTTTATCTGAAATATTAAACACTTTATCTGGCCTGAAAGAAGGTAAGACCTTTACTTCAAAATCATCCTCATTTATTTTTTTGTGGTCCATCAAATCATCGCAGGGATCATCTGTAGTGCCCACCATTTCTACATTAAAATATTTCAATAACCCCCTTGTTGAAAAACTATCTTTTTGTAATAACTCATTACAATGTTTATAAATAGACGGTGCTGTTGTTTTGTTCAGGTATACTTCAACACCAAATGGATTTTTAAGCTCCATCTGCGACCAGTGAAAAAGCGGGTTGCGTACTGTCTGTGGAAGACAGCCGGCCCATGCCGACATTTTTTCTTCCGCAGTTGCAGTGCCGGTGATATAATTTTCATTTATGCCCAATGTGCGCATGGCACGCCATTTATAATGGTCCCCCTTCAGCCATATTTCCGTAAGGTTCTCAAATTTTTTATTAGCTGCTATTTCATTTGCGGGTAAATGATTATGATAATCAATAACAGGCAAATCAGCAGCATAATTAAAATAGAGTTTTTTTGCCTGGTCATTATTTAACAAAAAATCTTCTGTTAGCAATGTTTGATGCTTAGCTGTTTGTAAGCTACCTGGTATGTTTAGGTTTACAGACATAATTAGTTTATTTATTTTCTATTTCTACTAAACTTCTCAGTACACCTAACTCAACACCACGAATTTCTGCCAACCCACGTAACCTGCCGATGGCTGAATAGCCCGGGTTTGTTTTCTTTTTTAAATCATCCAGCATTTGATGCCCATGATCGGGCCTTACGGGTAATGAACATTTGCGCTGCTGCATAATTTTCACCAACTCTTTTATAACGGCATACATATCAACATCGCCTTCCAGGTGGTTGTCTTCAAAAAAATCGCCGTAGCTATTTCTTGTTGTATTTCTTAAATGAATAAAATGTATCCGATCGCCAAATATACCTACCATTTCGGGTAAATCATTAATAGCAATTACGCCATATGAACCAGTACAAAAACAAAGGCCATTATTAATTGATGGCACTGCTTTAATGAGTGCATTTATATCTTCTGAATTACTCACTACTCTTGGCAATCCTAAAACCGAAAATGGCGGATCATCCGGATGAATGGACATTACTACACCGCAGGATTCTGCAGTGGGTATTATTTGTTGTAAAAAATAAATAAGGTGCTGTTGTAATTTGGTACTGTCAATATCTTTATACGTATCTAATGCGTGCTGAAATTGTTTAATGGTAAAACTTTCCTCGCTTCCAGGAAGGCCCGCAATTATATTTCGTTGCAATAACAATTTTTCCTCGTCACTCATTTTTAAAAACTTTTCAGTAGCCCTTGCTATTGTAGCAGCATCATAATCTTTATCGGCATTTGTACGTTTTAAAATAAAAAGGTCAAATGCTGCAAATGCTGCCATTTCAAATCTTAATGCTTTTGAA
>JAYVZR010000334.1:0-10584 GCA_043783135.1 Ferruginibacter sp.
GGTATGCTGGTAGGCACATTTGATAAAATGACGGATGAAAAAAGAAATACACATTTAGCAAATGCAGAAAAATATTTAACCAGCTTATGATAAGAAAGAAACCCTGGAATAGGGTAAACCTGCCCGTGTACAGCATTAGCAGCAAAACGGCTGATAACAGCAACATGCACATCATCACCTATGCGTCGCAAATAAGTATGCAGCCAAAGCGGTTTGTGTGTGGCATTTATCATGGCACACAAACCTTATTAAATATAGAAGCATCGGGCGAATTTGTATTGCAATTACTTGCAGATACCCAATACCGGTTGGTTGATTTGCTGGGCAAAAAATCTGGAAAAACCATTGATAAAATAAGCCGCCTGCAAAAAAGAAATGAACTAACAACATGGAATGATTTTTATGTTTTAAAAAGCTGTTTGGCTGTTATGCAGTTAAAAGTAATCAGCCATTTTGAAGGGGGAGACCATAAAGGTTTTTTATGCGATGTGGTGGCATATAAAAATTTGAACGAAGGAAATGAGCTTACACTGGATGTTTTGAGAGAGAAAAAACTTATCCGCATTTAACATGAAAACGGTAAAAAAAGAAAACCTGCCAGTAAAAATATGTGTGGTATGTAATAGGCCATTTAGCTGGCGAAGGAAATGGTCAACCATTTGGGATCAAGTAAAATATTGTAGCGATAAATGCAGGATGAACAAAAGCAAATCAACAAATTGAAAAATGACAACTCTGGAAAATTTAAATTTGATAGATAAAGACCGCATTATAGAAATGGCCTGGGAAGACAGGACAAGTTTTGAAGCAATAGAAATACAGTTTGGATTAAAACAGCAAGATGTTATTAAACTGATGCGGAAGGAAGTGAAGCCAGGCAGTTTTAAACTTTGGAGAGAAAGAACAAAGGGACGCAGCACCAAACACGAAGCATTAAGAACTAATGAAGTAGACAGGTTTAAATGCAGCCGGCAGAAAACAATTACTCACAATAAAATCAGCAAGCGTTAATATGAACCTGAATTTATTTTCTGAAACGCCTGATGATGTTGCGGTCGATTTTCCTACTTCTTATCAGCAGATTATTGAGCGGATAAACCATATCAATCCCATTCAATACAGCAAGACAAGAAATTTTATCAATGGCGCTGTCACTTATTTATCACCTTATATTTCAAGAGGTGTTATTTCTGTAAAACAGGTGATGTATGCTATTTTGCAAAAAGGGTACAAGCCTTACCAGGTAGAAAAATTTTTGCAGGAGTTGGCATGGCGGGAATATTATCAACGGGTTTGGCAACATGTTGGTGATGATATTTGGAAAGATATTAAACAGCCACAGCCTGATGTGTTGCATCATCACATGATTAAAACTGTTGAACATTCAGCAACTGGTATTGATGTAATAGATGAACAGATAAAAAAATTATACAGCAATGGTTACATGCACAATCATGTACGTATGTACACTGCTTCGATGGTTTGCAATATGGCAAAAGCACATTGGCTTCAACCCTCCAAATGGATGTACTATTATTTGTTTGACGGAGACATAGCCAGCAATAATTGCAGTTGGCAATGGGTGGCTGCGGCATTTGCTTCAAAAAAATATTATTTCAATCAGGAGAATGTAAACAAATACAGCTTTGGTAATCAGCAAAACACTTTTATAGATAAAAGGTATGAAGAAATAATATCCATGCCCATTCCTGATACATTAAAGCCAACTGCTAGCTTATCATTACAAACAAAACTACCAGTTACTAAAATTCCTGCATTGGATATCAACAAGCCAACACTCATTTATAATTCGTATAACCTTGATGTGGAGTGGAGAAAAGACGACGATGTAAACAGGGTTTTATTATTGGAGCCATCTCATTTTGAAAAATATCCAGTAAGCGAAAAGGTAATACGGTTTATCATTGACTTGTCGAAAAATATTGATGGCATTGAACTGTGTACCGCAGAAATTGCTGATATTCATAGTCTGTATAAAAATTCCTCTTCAATGGATAAGGGTTGCATCATTTCAAAAGAGCATCCCGCCTTTACTTATTATCCCGGAATCAAAGATAGCAGGAACTGGATGTTTTCTGAAGTAAATGGTTACTACAACTCCTTTTTTTCATATTGGAAAAAATGTGAAAAATTTTTGAAATAAATCCGCATCCAACAACTAACTGCCTTCTGTCTGGCATTTCTTCCATTCTTCCCCAATTGTTTTTGCAAGACGAACTTTAGCTCAACAATTAAAAAATAATTGTTCACAGCATTTAAGGTTATTGTTTATGAAATCGTACTGTTTTTAATGACAACGTTCTACTAATTAGAATGCAGGTAACAGATGTGTTCTAGACAAAACTAAGTTTTTAATAATTTTTCAAATTTGTAAACTTTTTAAAAAATAATCTGTTTATAGTTTATACGAAATCTTTAAACAAAATAAAATTGCTCAGTACAAACCCGTAAATTTTTTTTTATAAATTAAACCATATGTTTATGCATTCAACATTACTGGGAATTCTCCCAATTGCAAACACAAATTACGTTGCCTTCACATTTTTTGTAGGCACTATGGCCATGATGGCCGCTTGTGTATTCTTTTTCTTTGAATTGAACAATGTGCCGCAAAAGTGGCGAACATCTGTTCTTGTTTCCGGTCTTATCACTTTTATTGCTGCCGTACATTATTATTACATGAGAGGCTATAACCTCGAAACAGGAGAATCTCCTGTTTTCTTCCGTTATGTTGACTGGATCTTAACAGTGCCGTTAATGTGTGTAGAATTTTACCTGATTACAAAAAAAGCCGGTGCCAAATCAGGGTTGCTTTGGAAACTCATTTTTGCATCTGTTGTAATGCTGGTAACCGGCTACATTGGCGAAGCCATCTATGGCAAAGAATCACAAAGCTGGATTTGGGGATTGATAAGCGGTCTTGCATATTTCTACATTGTGTACCTCGTTTGGTTTGGTGAAGTAGCTACACTTGCAGGTAACGCAGGGCCGGCAGTTGCCAAAGCGGTAAAAACCTTAGGTTGGTTTGTGCTGGTTGGATGGGCTATTTATCCAATTGGGTATATAGCAGGTACTGCAGGTGGCCTGTTTGGCTTCCGGATTTTTGAAGGGCTTTCAATGGATATTGTTTACAATATTGGTGATGCCATCAATAAAATTGGTTTTGGGCTGGTGATTTATACACTGGCACAATCTGATAAGACAGCATCTCCATCCTATGCTTAACTGATAGTGAGAAGAGCAGTACAAATTGTATTGCATTTCTCACTTTTTTAAAAATTATCTTTTAAAAACGTTGTATGCTAAGGATTGTATTATTACTATCAGGCTGTGTTTTGTTGTTATTTCAACAATATATTTTACCCTTTAATAACGGCACACAATTCATTATTTTTTTATCGGGAATACTTTTATTGGGGGTGCCTCATGGAGCTGCGGATTTGCTGGTAGCCACACAAAATGCAAACACTAGTAAAAAAATATTTTCAAAATTTAGATTTTTAGCAGTCTACATTTCACGACTTTTTGCCTTTGCTGCAATCTTGTGGTTTTTTCCGTTGGCAGGCAATCTTTTGTTCATTCTTTTTGCTGCTTATCACTTTGGAGAAACAGATTTATACCAGTTTAATACCAACACCATTTCAGGCAAAGCATTTGTTATCTTTTATGGATTGCTGATTCTTTCTGTTATACTGCTGCATCATTTTGAAGAAGTAAAACCTTTGTTTCGACTATTCCCCGCAGGTAAGCAAAATACCCTTTTTATTAACTGGCTTGATGTAAACCGTTACAACGTAATCTCTGTTTCAGGAGTATTATTTTTTACAGCAACATTTATTTATTTTCTACAGAACAGCAATACCGGTGCAAATGATAAGGGGCAGTTCTTAATCCGCTTTGCAGTTATTTTATTAATCCTGTTCAACCTGCCCATGCTGCTTGGTTTTACATTCTACTTTGTGGTATGGCATTCTGTTTTGTCGCTCAATAATATTACAGCTTATTTAAGAAAAAATAATTCGTATACTAAGCATAGTATTAAAAGGGAAATTATATTGTATAGTGTTTTAGCAATGGGCGGAATCGCCTTATTTGGTTTGACAGGATTTATGTTTATCAGCAGCAGTACTATGGTGGGTTACCTGTTTTTAGGTCTTGCTGTGCTTACTGCACCGCACATGCAGATTATGCACGACATGTACAACAGCTTACGGCAAATAAAAAGCGGTAAAAATTAAGAATCAACAAAAATAATTTTTCACAATAAAACTCTACTCAATGTTAAAGAAATTTAAAGCATCAGAATTATTAATCGTAGCAATGGTAATCATTCTGATTTTTATATCAGAATATTACTTTGTGATACTAAAAAACCCCAACCACGCCATCTTCATTGGGCTGTGGCCGCCAACCATAATGGGATTACTCATTTTTTTCAATATGAAAAAACAAAATTAAACTACTATGGAAAACAATATAGATATCATCGTTTTAACGAGTGTTATTGTTGTACTTTTTATTGTATTCATCATCGCTACAGTAAGAGAGTTTAACACTATGAGTTCTATCAAATTTGTAGAGAAAGAAGAAGGTGGGCCAAGGGCTGAAATGATGCGTTTCATCGGTAACCTTTTTACAGACGAAAGGATTGATGCAGGAAAAAGAGTAACATTCATGAATGCTGTTAAACCTATTATTGAAGATTTGCTGCCGGGTGAAGAAATAAAGAGAGAATAAAAAATACGGGTATGGCTGTGCTTTTTTTTATTACGTATTATTTAATAAGATTTCTTCAATATCCTAAACTTATTGTGCTATAAAAGGTTATTCATTTCCATGTAAAAACATACCGCATACTATTTTTCAAAACACAATTCTTTTCACATCTAAAAAAAATAAAAAAAATGAAATCAATTAAAAACGTTGCACTTTTTGTTGCAGCAGCATTACTGTCCATTAACGCAATGGCACAAACAAAAAAAGACATTGTAGGCGTAATCGCAGGTTCTACAAATCACACTACACTGTTAGCCGCGGTTAAAGCTGCCGACCTGGTGGCCACTTTACAAAGTAAAGGCCCTTTCACTGTGTTTGCACCTACCAATGAAGCATTTGCAAAACTCCCTGCAGGTACTGTTGATAATTTATTGAAGCCGGAGAACAAAGCTGCACTTGCTGGTGTATTAACTTACCATGTAGTTGCAGGGAAACTTGATGCAAAAGCTGTTTTAGCTGCAATTAAAAAAAGCGGTGGCAAAGTAATACTTACTACAGTTGCCGGTGGAAAGTTAACTGCTTCTGTAGAAAAAGGCAAAGTTGTGTTAACGGATGAGAAAGGCGGCAAAGCAACTGTAACAGCAACTGACCTTGAAGCAACTAATGGTGTTGTTCATGTAATTGATGCCGTATTAATGCCTAATTGAAACACTATGAACTGGAAGTCCATAGGTTCAATTACGACTGAAAGTCGAAAGACGGCTACGACAATCTTTTTTTTGTTAATTACAATTTAAATTAAGATTTGTAGAAGCTAAAGCCTTGGACTAAAGTACATAGTTTTAACTAACGTTTTGAGACCAGTAAAAGGTTTAATCTTGCATTAAAAGTTTATGGCTGTATCAATTTGATACGGCCATATTTTTTTATAGAATACCTTACATAAACCGCAAAGTAATACCCAGTATGGGTAATGCCTATTTTCTTTTTTTCCTTGATAAAAAAAGAAACAAAAAAAATCAAAGCTGCATAAAAAAAGCTAAAAATTTGAATGCTTGTCTAAAATGAAATTAGCTCAAACAACAAAAAGTAACCCAGTTTTTGTGCGACTTACGGGCTAATAGCAAACCTAAACATTTGTAACATTAATTTCATTTCTTAATCCCGATAAAAATCGGGACTGGCTGACAATCATTCAAATTTTCTTAACGCTTTTTTTATGAGGCATAAAGAGTATGCGGTTAAATTTTATTATCCTATTTTTTATATCCTTTAATTGAAAATAACATTGCCAATCTTTTATGGAAAAGATTCTTGTCTTTGTTGGCAGATAAGTTTTTTAAATGAGTGAATCTTGTAATTGGGATATAAAATAAATCATTGCTTCCTCAACAAATTATCAATCATGCCATTAAAAATAAAATAATGAAATGGCAGCAGGCTGTACCAATAAAGCCGCCCCCATAAACCTTTGGGACGAAAGGTGGCTGTTTGCTGCAGGTGCAGTTGATTTTTTATTTCCAGGATTTTAAATTCCAGCCAGGCTTCACCGGGCAATTTCATTTCTGCATACAGCAATAATCTTTTATCCTCTTTATCAGCAATCAGTACACGCCAAAAATCCAGTGCATCACCTGAATTAATAATGTTGTTATTGGTACGTCCACGGCGCAGGCCAACACCACCCACCATTTTATCAGCCATGCCACGGATACGCCATAAAGAATTTCCATAGTACCATCCTTTTTCTCCGCCGATGCTCCATACATTTTTCAACACTTCATCTTCGTATTCTTTAATGGGCCGCAATTTCAAATCTTTAAAACAGCCAAAGCTGGGCACATTGATGTACTGCATCATTTGCTGTGGAGTGTTGCTGCTTACAAAAGCATCTTTCCAACTGGAGCATACAAGGTTCTGTTCTATTTTTTCAAACGCCAGTTGCACTGCAGATTGATAAGGGAGCAATTCAATATTCAATTGCGTTGCCAAATCATTTGGCCTGCACACCACATCTACCTTCATGCTGTTTACCAAATTGATGGCAAGCGCATAGGAAGTGGCGGTTACAAAATATAACCAGTAAGAGGACAGTCTTGGCGTCATTACAGGTATGATGATTATGCGGCGTTTTAATCCCCTCACTTTGGCAAACTTCAGCAGCATTTCCTTATAAGTCAGTATTTCAGGTCCGCCAATATCAAAAGCTTTTCCATAAGTATACTCTTTCAGCAGCACCCCGGTTAAAAATTGTACCACATTTCTTACTGCAATGGGCTGGCATTTTGTGTTTAGCCATTTTGGGGTAATCATCACAGGAAGCTTCTCCACCAAATCACGGATGATTTCAAACGAGGCACTGCCGGAACCCACTATAATACCCGCCCTTAAAATACTGACTGGTATGTTGCTTTTTGCCAGTATCTCTTCCACCTGCAATCTTGATGACAGGTGTTTTGATAATTTATCAGCGTTGCTGATGCCACTGAGATAAATGATTTGTTGTGTATTTGTTGGTGCCAATAACTGAATAAAATTTTCAGCACAGGTAGCTTCTGCTTCATCAAAATTTTTTGTACCTCCGCTCATAGAATGAATGAGGTAATAAGCAGCATCAATATTCTTTGGCAAGGCTGCATCCGAAGTTGGCTGCAAAAAATCTATCTCCACAATTTTTACCTGCTCATGCAAATGCTCTGCTTCAAAACGGATTTTGTTGCGTACACAGCAATACAATGTGTGCCCCTGCTCCAGCAAAACGGGTATGAGCCGCTGACCTATATAACCATTTGCACCTGTGAGCAGAATATTCATTGGCGAAAACTTATTTCTATTGTAAACAATACACAAGGTCTATTGTTTACAATAGAAATAAATCAACATATATGGAATCAGTAAAGGAAAAGAATATATTGATTATCGGTGCCACCGGCGGCATTGGCAGCAAAACAGCCAAACTACTGGCAGGCAGCGGTGCCAATCTTTTTCTTGCGGCAAGAAATAAAGAAAAACTGCAGTTGCTTGCAGATGAAATAAAACTCAGCAGCGATAAAATTTTTGCGCTGGACATCAGCAAGCCTGAAGACGTGGCAACATTAAAAGAGAACTTCTTCAGTCAATATGCAACGATTGATGTATTGCTGAATGCAGCAGGCATCGGCATCATCAAACAAAGCGAAGCATTAAGCGAAACAGAATTTTTACAAACGCTCAATTATAATTTGTATGGCCCTTTTCTTTTAGTGAAAGCTTTTCTGCCAAAAATGAAAGAAATGAAAAAAGGATTGATAATAAATATTCCCGGCATTCTGGGTAAAGTGCCCATGGCAGGTGCTGCTGCTTACAGCGCTTCCAAATATGGCTTGGTGGGGATGATGCAAAGCATAAGGGAAGAAATAAAACGTACCGAAATACGTATCACCAATTTATTTTTGGGTGGTGTGGATACGCCTTTTTGGGATACGATTGATTTAAGGGTTCAGCGTGATAAAATGGTGTTGGCAGAAGAAGCTGCAAAAGCTATTTGGTTTTTATGCCAGCAACCAACCAGTGGTGTGGTGAGTGAAATGGTGATACAGCCCTTTAGTCATCAGGCTATTTAGCCTGATAACTTTAATTGTAAATCAGTTTTTTCATATTTGTGCAATTGAAGCGGCTGGGAACGTTTCAATTCGTAGCAAGTTCTTGCATTGTAATTGAAGGGCGTATTTTTTTTATACATCTTAAGCAGCTTTGTTAAATTCCAATGAATTTAATTGTGCGCCTTTCCACTTACCAAATAATTCCTCTACTTTCTGAAAACGGAATTCAAATATTTGTTTAAGTTGATTTTTAATAAATAAACCATTCGCAATATTACCTAGAAAACCAAGAGGGTTTCTGTAATGTACAATATCTGTCATTTCTACACCACCTTCAATTATTTTAAAATGATGCTGATGATGCCATAGTTGATAAGGGCCAAATCGTTGTTCATCTACAAAATATTTTTTATCCTGTACATGTGTTATTTCCGTCATCCAGTAAATGGGGATACCCAAAACTGGTCTTACCCTGTATTCAATAACCTGCCCCGGATACATGCTGCTGCCATGATGTTTGGATAAAATTTGAAAACCAAGGTTGTCAGGCGTTATGGTTTTAAGATTGGCAGGGCTGCTGAAAAATTCCCATGCTATATCTAAATCAGCAGGAATGCATTGTACTGTTTTTAACGAAAAAGTAGCCATTGGTTATTTGTTTAAATTATTAGCTATTACAATTTGTGGATGTTCATTTATTTATGTCGCCCATTTATACAGCAGTTCACTTTTAATGGGTTCATAAATATCTTTCCGGCTGGCTTCAGTAGGCAGTTCAATTAAAGGAACAAGCAATAAATAATAAGGTTCTACATAATCGAAGTGCTTATCAATTGTAAGGCCTTTTACCTGCACAAATTTATATCCTTTGTTTTGCAGATTGTCAAGCGCCTTAATATTAAAAGGTATCGTTCCTGCCATTCCATCTGCTATTCCTTTTTGCATGAGTAAGTTATTTATAACTAAACAATACAGGAAGCATTATGTTTAAAAATTATAGAAATGTTGAATGTTGTTTAGCAGATACAAAAAGGAAAATAGAAATTATATATAAACGGAAAGGGTTTTAGCGAAAACAAAAAAAGGACAAATCAGTAGTAAAACCAATTTGTCCTCATTGGTTGCCCTTTCAGTACAATTTTCGAACTTATTTATTATGGATTTAAAGCGGCTGGCAAATATTGGGGCTTAAAATGCTATGCAAACAATCAAATTGTAGACCTAAAAATAGATTTTGTAACTTTAAAAAATGGGAAGAAAGGTATCCATACAAGATAAACCTGATTTACCACGACGTTTGTTCTGGGAGTTTAGGTATGATGACATAGAATGGAGAGCCGAATACCTTACAGTCATGGCACGGGTTATTGAAAGAGGCAGCCTACGAGAATGGGCTGAAATGATTCGTTTTTATGGGGAAGCTAAAGTAATCCATGCACTGAAGAAAGAGATAGTATTCCTGGCTGATTATGCCATAGAAGAAGTATGCGCTTATTTCCCGCTCCGCAAGGAAGAATTATTATGTTATACACGCAAACAGTCGAGGCCAGGACACTGGTTCTGATTAAAGAGTTGATGAAGGATAAAGTGTTAGATTCCTTCAACCTGGTAGGTGGTACCGCACTTTCACTAAAATTAGGTCACCGCATGTCCGTGGATATTGACCTTTTCACTGACAGAGATTTTGATTCCCATCACATCAGTCATTACTTAACTGAAATCTATAAAGCCGAAAATATTAAAACCCTTAAAAATGGAATATTTTCTTTTATTAAGGATATTAAAGTGGATATACTTGCCCATCAGTATCCAATATTAAACAAGGTTGAAGAAATTGAAGGTATACGGATGCTGTCGCTTCAGGATATAGGCGCTATGAAACTGAAGGCAATCTTACATAGTGGAACCCGTTTAAAAGATTTTGTAGATATGTATTTTCTGCTGGAGCAATTACCTCTGCAAAAAATCACTAAAGGGTTTGTCCAAAAGTATCCAGATGTAAATGTTCCGATGGCACATAATGCATTACTCTATTTTGATGATTTTAATAAAAAGGAAAAAATAAATTTTTTAGGCGAGGGAATTTCTTTGAAGCAGATGAAAAGCAGGCTTAGAGCTGCGGTTGCAAATACCAGTCATATTTTTAAACCTTATCAAGGAAAAACACTGCTTCCGAAAAAGGTAAACTCCAGCCCGAATGATACACCAAAAAGAAAGTATCGCAAAAGACCGGGATTGTAATCGTAATAAGCTTTTGATTTGTGAT
>JAYVZR010000335.1:0-10533 GCA_043783135.1 Ferruginibacter sp.
TGTTTTAGCAGGTGCGCCCCATTGCCAGCTTGTATTTAACCCCTTGGTATAAAAATTTCCATCATCGGTTTCAAAACCTTGCAGGTAGGGATAGCTTGTAATAACAGGCGAGTTATGAAAGGTGTAATTTAAAATGCTGTCATTAACCGCATAATTATCTGCAGCATAATTAACCCATACATTTATACCGTAATTAATATAGGCTGAAAGGTCAGCTGTTTTTACAAATGTATAATCCAGGCTTTGGTTGGCAGCAATTGAGGGGATTATTTCTGTTACAATAGTTCCGCCATTTACCTGGTAATTTATACTGATATTATTGAGTGTGGTACTATTATAATTTTTTACAGTAACAGTTACAGGGTTATTTGCTGTTAGCCCGCAGCCATTTTTATCAGGCGATAGTATATTTTTTACGGCGAGGTCATTAATAGCTTTTGCTAAAACAATGTCATCAAAAGTATACCCATCATCAATGGCGGTTAATGGCTTAACTGCGTTGGCAGAAGTAAATCCTTCCTCTCCGATTTTTATTTGAAATGTTTGCGTAATGGTTTGGGGCGGCAATGCATTTTCTAACACTTCATTAATATTAAAATGGCCTTGTTTCCATTTTCCTACTTCAGCCTGGTTTATAAACAGGTCGTATGCTTCCACCCATTTATCGTTTTCACTGCCCCTGATCCAAATTTTATTATTAGGGTTATTTTCCTGTCCATGATTAAAATAATAAAAATCAAACCGTAATTGATTGGCAGCATAGGAAGCCAAATTATAGTTTACAATAAATGAATCAACAGTAGTGGCAGTTGAGCTAAAAGGTGATTGATCTAAAGTTAAACTCCGATTGCCGCTTCTTGCAAAACCTGTGTTAACAAAGGTTCTGGCCCTTCCCTTCAAACTGCTGGCGGTAAAATCAAGAGCCCTGTTATCACCAATCGCCATTTCAGGTTTTGTAAAATCAGCATCTGCCATTGATTCAAATCCTTCTGTAACCGGCATAACAGTTATAGGATCGTTATTAATTAATTTTACAGTTTTATAAGCGGTGTCATTTAAATGATTGGCATCTGCAGCTACTGTGACCCAGGCTTTAAAATTGTATTTGTATCCGCTAGAAATAACCGGGTATAAGCCTGTAAACGTATAAGTATAAGTGCCCCCGGCTGCTAAAGTAATATTAACAATTTCTGTAACAGGTGCTGCGCCATAACTGTACGATACGTTAAATGGGCCCACTACCGGTATGTTGCCTAAATTTTTAATCAACACTTTTACAGGAGCAACAGCATTGCCTTCATTGGCAAAATGTTGCCTTGCAGTATTGGGTTCTAAAATACTATCTACTTTTATATCATTATCAAAAGCTGTAAGCGTACATGGGCCGCTGTTAGGTAACGCACTTACTGATATGGAGCGCCTGCCTGAGGATGTTCCATTTTTTGCAGCTACTCCTAACCATATTGTTAAATTTTTATTTAAACTTTTTAGTATAAAATTATTGGCAATTGTAGTGCCGATCACTTTCATACTATCCCCGTTTAATTGTAGTATGTTATAAGAAGTTGCACCGCCTATAGCTGGCCAGTTTAGCTGCACAGCACCTTCGCATACATTAACGGCGCTTACTGCGGGCTGTCCTAAAATAACAAAATTAGTATTACTGTGCCCGGTTAATAAAGTACTGTTTCTGCTTACTCTTACAAGTGCGTTATTGGTAATGGTAGCTGGCACTGTCCATGGATATGTTCTGATATCGGCTGCTACATTATTGCTAAGCAAGGTCCAGCTTGAGCCATTATCTGTTGAGTACTCAATGGTAAAGCTATTGCCCTCATTGCCATATGCAGTCCAGCGTATATTTTCTATTTCACCAGGTACCAATGTCTCTCCGCCAAATGGATATTCTACTGTAACAGATGGTTGTATTATTTCGTAACTTATAATATATTGTTGCGGACCATAAGGAACAGCAAAGCCAGCTACATTAATAGTATAATTTCCTGCTGCAGGATTTTCAATAATTACCTGTTCAATATTATTGGTATGGTCTATCCCTTCAATAGCAACATTATTAACGCTGGATGCTGCAGGATTTAGTACCATGGGGCGATGCATAACTGCAGAAGGTGCTATGACGTTTAAGTCAAGGTCATTCACAAGTGATGTGGCCGCATTGGGAGCTGCAGCAGTATCTGCCCAATATAACATCACTTTTAAACGTCTTGTATTTGCAGGTATAGTAATGCTTTGAGCAGTGGTGCCGCCATTGGAAATTGTATTAATAAAATATCGGTTACTGTCAATTGCTTCTACTGCTCTTCTTGCATTGAGCATTCCAAAACCAAAAGTATAATCGGGGCCGGCATTACCTAAATCTTCGGCAGTATTACAAACCAGCGCTTTCATTAAATCGCTGGTTGGGTTTGCGCCTCCGTGCAATTGCCTGTAGCGTTCATACATCAACGATAGTGAACCTGTTACTGCAGGGCAGGCCATACTTGTACCATAGTTTGTACTATAGTTATTATTCGCAATGGTAGATACTACTGCCCAGCCATTAGCAGTAATTTCTGGTTTTATACGTCCATCGGCAACAGGACCCTTGCTGCTAAAATAGGCTATACTGTAATTTTGTGCATCCATTGCACCAACGGTAAGTACATTTTTAGCAGTTTGCCAGCCAGATTTAATGGTGGCAAAAGAAGCAGGAAAAGCGGCGCAAGATAAAGCGCCGTCATTACCGGCTGCTACCACATGTAATAACTGTTTGTAACTACCAATTTGTTTATCTGCATAATTACTAAGTACATCATATGCACCTTCGCCCGGGCAATTGTCAATTCCGGAATAATAAGAGTTGTTACTCAACACCATATTATTGTCTGCAATATAAACTGGTGCATTGGTAATAATATCACTAAAAAGCTGGTTGACCAAAGTAGCTTTTGGGGCCATGCCATGATATTTTACATTGATGATACCTGCGCCAGCAACAGTTCCTGACACATGTGTTCCATGATTATCCGGCTGCCATGGAGTGCGCAAAATTATCCTTCCTGTAAAATCAATATGTGTAGAAATATCCGCGTTATCACCTATGCCAATGGTTACGCCTTTACCATTTAAATTTTTTCCATTTACCGCATTTAACGCATCTATACCATGTACTGCAGTGCTATTGTAATTAAGGGGCTTATCTTTTAATGCCTGTAAATTAAGGCTGTTTATAAAAGGTAATGCAGCAATAGCTGGTATATTTTTTTTATCTGTTTCAATAAAAATAATATTTCCTGACTCATACTTTGTATCAACAACTACTGCACCTGCATTTTGTAATGCTGCTTTTACAATATCTTTTTGCAGCGTTGCGGAATAATTTACTGCAATCAGTGCCCCGTCTTTTTTATCGTTTAATTGCTGGTAATCGTTTAATTGCTTACCAATTTTATACATAGCGGGTACTGTATTAATTGAGTTGATGCCAAACTGTTTGGTAGTTGCAAAAACAAAACTTTTATTGATCACTGCCAGGTAAGCATTGCCTGGCATGTACTCTTCCAATTTTATCCCGGCTTTTTGTAAATTATCCTGTACCTGCTTTGATGGTAAAACACCAAATTGTACTACAACATAATAGTTGTCACCAAAACGGGCCGTTTCAATATTTTCCTTTTTAAAGTCTTGCTTTTGAATGTTGGAACCTGTTACAAAATTGGCATTGGCAAAACGGACAGCTTGTTCCTGTGCATGAAGCTGTATTGAAAAGAGAGAGATAAAAAACAACAAAGAAAGATACAGGCATTTTTTCATCACAAACAATTTATCCCTAATTTTTTGACTCTTTATTAATAAAGAGCTCAAATATAAATATTGTATATTTAGTATATACGCCTGTTAACGTATTTGTTACCATTTCTATTGCAGCTCGCTGTTTTTTAGCGTATAAAATTGTCAACACATATCTTTGCAAACGGATGAATCTGGAAGTGTTGATGAAAGAATACGAAAATGACCCCCGCTGTTTGCAAATAGCGGAAGGAATTTCATTAGCCAAACCAAACCATCTACACCTTTCCGGCTTACAGGGCAGCGCCGTAGAATTCATTATTGCAGCAGTTTTCAACCACAGCCAGGCGACCAGACTTAATCATCTTGTTATTGTAAGAGATGCTGAAGAAGCCGCCTATTTTCATAATACTTTAGAAAATATTACAGGTGCTTTAGACATTTTTTATTTCCCTGCTTCATTTAAAAACAAAAAGAATTACAGGTTACTCAACAGCAGCCATGTAATGTTGCGTACTGAGGCATTAACAAAAATTGCTGCGGCTGGTAATTTGGCGGGGATTAATAAAAAGATAATCATTACTTATCCCGAAGCCCTATTTGAAAAAGTGGTACTTTCAAAGACCCTTTCTGAAAATATTATTTCAATCAAACAGGGCGAAACAATTGAGGTAAATGATATTCTTTCCCAGTTTGTTGACTACGGTTTTGAGCGGACTGATTTTGTGTACGAACCCGGGCAATTTGCCATAAGGGGGGGTATACTGGATATCTATTCTTTTGGTAATGAAAAACCATACAGGATTGAGCTATTTGGTAATGAGGTAGACAGCATAAGGCTTTTTGATCCTGAATCGCAATTAAGCGAGCGAAAATTATTGCAGGTAAATATTATACCCAATGTGGAAACGCAATTTAAAACCGGTGAACGTGTTTCGTTACTGGAATTTTTACCAGAAAACACAGTGGTATGGACAGAAGACTGGCAATTTATTAAAGAAAAAATTGAGCAGCAGGAAGAGGATGTAACCTTATTTTTAGACATTGCAAAAGATATAAAATCTGATAAAAAACAATTGGCAGATGATGAAGGTGAAATAAATGAAAGGCTTGATATAAATGAAAATGATTTTGTAAAGGCGGCTGTACTTGAAACGCAAATCAATAAAAGAAACGTCATTGAAATATCACACAAACCATTTTTTGCAAAAACATCACCTGCTGAAGAAGGGTCAAAAAAATTGGTTTTTCATATTAAAGAACAACCCTCTTTTAACCGCCAATTTGATCTTTTAATAAAAGATTTAAAACAGTATGAAGCAAAAAAATATAACATTTACTTATTTGCAGATAACCCCAAACAGCTTGAAAGGCTGCATATAATATTTACTGATCTTAAGGCAGAAATAAATGTAATTCCCATTCCTACTTCTATACATCATGGGTTTATTGATGATGATTGTAAAGTGGTTTGTTATACAGACCACCAGATATTTCAACGGTACCATAAATACAAAGTAAAACAGGCATTCAGCAAAAACAAAGCACTTACTTTAAAAATGCTGCGGGAATTGCAGCTTGGTGATTACGTTACTCATATTGATCATGGAGTAGGCGTGTACAGCGGGTTACAAAAAATTGAAGCCAATGGAAAAATGCAGGAAGCCGTTCGCATCCAGTATAAAGATGGTGACCTGTTGTATGTAAATATTTCCAGTTTGCATAAAATAGGTAAGTACAGCGGCAAGGAAGGAAGCATCCCAAAAATGAACAAACTGGGCAGCGATGTATGGAATAAATTAAAAGAAAAAACCAAGAAACAGGTAAAAGATATTGCAACAGATCTGATAAAACTGTATGCAGAACGAAAGAGCCAGGAAGGTTTTGCATTTAGTCCTGATAATTATATGCAAACCGAACTGGAGGCCAGTTTTATTTATGAAGACACCCCGGATCAGGGCAAAGCTACCGAAGATGTAAAACGTGATATGGAAAAGCCCTCACCAATGGACAGGCTGGTTTGCGGTGATGTGGGTTTTGGCAAAACCGAAATAGCTATCCGTGCTGCCTTTAAAAGTTGTTGCGATGGCAAACAGGCTGCTATACTGGTTCCTACCACTATATTGGCTTACCAGCATTTTAAAACCTTTGGCGACCGGTTAAAAGATTTTCCGGTTACAGTAGATTATATCAACCGTTTTAAATCGGCCAAAGAAAAAAAAGAAACCTTACAAAAAGTTGCAGAAGGCAAAATAGACATCATCATTGGCACCCATTCTTTATTGAGTAAAGAGATGAAGTTTAAAGACCTTGGTATAATGATAGTTGATGAAGAACAAAAATTTGGCGTAGCAGCAAAAGAAAAATTAAAACAGCTAAGAACAACGGTAGATTCACTAACACTAACTGCAACGCCTATACCAAGAACACTACAGTTTAGTTTAATGGGGGCAAGAGATTTGAGCATCATTAATACACCGCCTCCTAACAGGCAACCCATACAAACAGAAGTGATGGTATTTAATGAAGATGTTATCCGCGATATTATTTATTATGAAACAGAAAGAGGTGGTCAGGTTTTCTTTATCCATAACCGGGTAAAGGGTTTGCAGGAAATGAAAGGATTTATACAGGGCCTTTGCCCGGATATTAGTATTGCTTTTGCACATGGCCAAATGGACGGTGATGATCTGGAAGATACCATCCTGGATTTTATGGACAAGAAATATGATGTATTGGTTTGTACCAATATTATTGAAAGCGGTGTTGACATTCCGAATGTAAATACCATCATCGTAAATAATGCACACCAGTTTGGTTTAAGCGACCTGCACCAGTTGAGGGGGAGGGTTGGACGCAGTAATAAAAAAGCATTCTGTTATTTGTTGGCACCACCCATGAGCACCTTACCCCCGGATAGCCGCAAAAGATTAAGCACACTGGAACAATACAGCGATTTAGGCAGCGGTTTTCAAATTGCCATGAGAGACCTTGATATACGTGGTGCAGGCAATATGCTGGGCGGAGAACAAAGCGGATTTATTTCAGAAATTGGTTTTGAAATGTACCAGAAAATTTTAGACGAAGCCATCCGTGAATTAAAAAGAACATCATTTAAAGAATTGTACAAAGAAGAAATTCAGCAGCAGGACGATTTTGTAAGCGACTGCACGATTGATACCGACCTGGAAATATTGATTCCAGATAGTTATGTAGAAAGTGTTACAGAAAGATTAAGCTTATACAGCAGGCTGGATAACTGTGAAAATGAAGAAGGTCTGGATGAATTTCATAAAGAAATGCTGGATCGTTTTGGCCCGATGCCTGCACCTGTTGAAGATTTGTTTACTACAGTAAGATGCCGAAAAATAGCAGTATCCCTTGGTTTTGAAAAGATGCTCTTAAAAAACAATGCCCTTAAATGCTTCTTTGTAAGCAACCCCGACTCGCCCTATTTTCAAAGCACCACTTTCACCGGCCTGCTGCAATTTTTACAAAAAGGCACCAATAAAGCTAAATTAAAACAGGTAGGTAAAAATGGCATATTGGTGGTGGAAGATGTAAAAACTATGAGTGAATTGTTTGAGTTTTTAAATAAAATGCAGAAAAGTATTTTATAATTTTTGGCCTGAAATAAATCACCTGGGGTTATTGAGTAGTTAATGTTTGGGTGTTGATTATCCTTCAAAAAAATCATATCGCAACAATTTCGTATTTTTAAAAACCAAAACCTGCTAACTGGTTTCTATTTATTTTTAACAGCTAATGAATTTTAATTACCTGCCCATGTGCTTTTTTAGTTTTTGGCGGTTTGTATGCACCCGGCTGTATTCCCGCTATTGCGTGGTTTTATTGGTATGTTTTTCCAATAATCTATCCGCACAACTTTGGAACGGCAGTTTGGGAGCCCCTGTATTAAATATGGCGTTTAGCCGCGGCACTCAACCATTTCCATACCTTAGCACTTCGTATACTTTCGCACAGGGCTGCCCGCCACCGGGTGGCTATTCTATAGAGAGCTTTTTATTATTTGGATGCGACGGTAGTACATATCAACTTACCGGTGACCACACCCGTGACCAGGGTGGAAATTACCTGCTTGTAAACGCAGGCACGGTAACAGGCAATGTTTTAAGACAGCAGGTGAGCGGTTTATGTGGAAGTACTACTTACCAGTTTGCTGCATTTTTTTCAAATGTAATGAAAAGCTCAGCCTGTGGAGGTGTGCCTGTACTACCCAATGTAACGCTGTCTATTGAAGCTTTAAATGGCACCGTATTGGCATCGTATAATACAGGAGACATACCTGTAACTGATGGGACCACCCGTTGGACAGAATATGGTGTTTTTTACAGAACACCAGCTATACCGGAGCCGCTGGCAATTCATATTACAAGCAATGCATCCGGAGATTGTGGAAATTTCTTCCAGGTGGATGATATTACATTAAAACCAGCTGGCCCCGAAATTGCTCTTACAATTGATGGCCAAAGTATAAGAGATATAGAATTGTGCAGTGGGTATACCAATTCACTTCTTTTACAGGCTACCTATAGTAATGGATATTATGACCCTGTACTCCAATGGCAGCGCAGCATTGATATAGGTAAAACCTGGCAGGATATTCCTGGAGACACTACTGATAGTTACTTTATTCCACGCAGAAAGGATAGCCTTATTGAATACCGCCTGTCCCTGGCTGAACGCACTAACAAAGGAAATACAACTTGCACCATCTACTCAAAAGAAACGGTTGTAACAATACACCCTGTTGCGACCCCGGATCCATTGCAGAAAGTGCAGGGCTGCCTTGATAAAAACCTGGTACTAAAGCCACCACCTGATTTTTATGCATATAAATGGGCTGGGCCAAATGGATTTCAAAGTACCGCTCCAAATCCCGTAATTAAAAATGTACAGTATCCAGATGAAGGATTTTACACGGTAGTGTGTAGCGGCGATTATGGCTGTACTGTATTGGATAGTTTTGAGCTAAGAATTTCTCCGAGTACTACCATTTTTACCAATACATTATATTCAGTTTGTGAAGGTACTCCCGTAAATCTTTCCGCCACGGGTGATGGTGTATATGCATGGACCCCGGCCACTTACCTGTCAAACCCTTCCATACCAAACCCCGTTGCAAGCCCAACAGACTCTATTCAATATAAAGTTGTTTTGACCAATTTGTATGGGTGTAAAGATTCTGCACTGGTAGATATTAATGTTTTTAAAAAACCAGTTGTAAGTGCCGGTGCCGATAAAACAATTTTAGGAAGCGATACTGTTTTACTGGATGGATCTGTAAAAGGCACGGCTGTTAATTATTACTGGACCACTACAGGCAATGTTGCTATAAGCCAGGTATTGCAACCCGCAGTTTCTCCATCTGTTGAAACCAGCTATAGTTTGTATGCTACATCAACGGTTGGTTGTGGCAACGCCAATTCAACAGTTACTATTCATGTATATAAAGATGTGTATATGCCCAATGCATTTTCGCCCAATGCAGATGGAGTTAATGATGTTTACCATGTTTTTAAACTGGATAGTTACCAGCTTATTTCATTTGGTATTTATAACCGCTATGGTGTAAAAGTTTTTAGTACTACCAATGCAAGCACCGGGTGGGACGGTAACTTTCATGGCGAACCACAGGCAACAGGAACCTATATTTATTACCTTGAAATGAAACATGCGAGCGGTAAAAAAATAACCAGGAAGGGAAGTATTTTACTGCTCAGGTAATTGGTATTCCTGGCTATTGCTTAATTTATCAGGCATTCTTATTAAAAAATTAATGCAACTCCAATAACCGGGTATTGAAGAACTTCCTCAAATCTCCATGCGGCTTTAATCATCAAATTGTTTACCACCTTAGCCTCAATACCCAACTCTGCTACAGGACCAACACCAATACGGTTATAGGTGGTTGTACCTTTATAATTTGTAACTGATTGTGTTAATCCGCTTATACTGGCTCCCATACCAATGTAAGGTTGCACCCCTCCCGATAAAAAATTATATTGAATCAGAAAGGGTACTGAAAAAATAATTTCCTTTGTAACTAATCCATAGAGCCAGTTTTGGGTAACAACGGTTGAAGTATAAGTGTAAGGTGTTTGAGAATAATGTAATCCTATAGTAACATAAGCATTATGGGATAGTTTAGGATAAGAAAACCTGGCCATTATTTCGGTGCCAATCTGTAAAGAGTTATTTATTGGCAATGCTCCTGCAAATGCAATAAGTTCAAATTTGCTTTTTTCTTTGTGATAATAGTTAATAACAGATTTATTTGGGTTGGTACAATTATTTAGTTCAGTAACAAATTTTATGAGGCTTTGGTCGTTATATGTAATTACGTCTATATTTTTTTGAAGCGTATTACACTGAACAGCTAAAAATAAAAGTCGATTTTGATATTGCCCTTCTTCCTTAATTTCCCCCCTGCCTGTATAAGTGGTGTTTGTTAGTACATAGTATTGATTTTCATTAGATATCACATAAACCTTTTGGCCATCTTGTTGATAGGCAAATAAATTATACGCTCCGGCCAGTAACTGTTCTGCAAAATAATTTTTTATTGAAGTAGAATCAAAGTCATTATCAGAAAAACGAACAGATTTATATACACTTCCATTTAAATACCCAAATCCTGCTACCTCTCCAGGATAAGCAATACTTACGTTAGATGACGGTCCATTTTTTTTATATTTCACCTGCAATAATAAATCGTTCATG